>JAWWCG010000254.1:0-5783 GCA_033720555.1 Kiloniellales bacterium
TCAGGTTGGCGAACAGGGCGCGCGCCCGGTAGATCGTGTCGATGCGGCCGTCCTCGAGGGCGACGATGATCAGCTTCTCGGCGTCGGTGCCCTTGGCGAACATGGCCGCCGTCGGCGGATAGGGCCGCTGCTGCAGCTCGTGGGCGACGCCGGTCACGAAGCCGAGGCGCAGGCTGCGGGAAGCCTCGTCCAAGGTGCGGGCGCGCGCCTTGTAGGTTTCCTCGCTGCCGGGCGGCGGGTAGTAGTAGCCGGCGTGGCGGTCCTCCGCGAGCGCCGCCGGCGCCAGAGCCATCCACAGCGCCGCCGCCACCATCGCTACACTTGCCGCACTCGCCCCTAGCCGCATGTCGTGCCTCCCGCTTGCCGGCCCGCCCGCCCTTCGGCCTGTCGTTCGGCCTACCCTTCGGTGGGCGGTTCAGGGCCAGGACAGTGGGCGAAGCCGGCGCGCTTGGCAAGCCGCCGGTGAGCGATTCGCGCGGGCTGGCGCCGCACGGCCCGGCGGCCGCGATCGTCGATCGGCCCGCGGCGGAGATCCTTCCGGGGGGTGGGGCGGGTGGTCCCTGGCGCGCGGCGGGCAAGACGCTATACTTCGCCGGTTCCGATGGCGACCCGATGGCGGCACGCCACGGCTCGGGGGGAGCCGCAGTCCCGCGGCGCCCGGCCACGCGGGGAGGGCGCCCGTCCATGACTCAGCCGAGCTTCGCCTTCGTCGCCGCCCGGACCGACGAGGCCCAGGCGGCGCGCGAAAGCCTGCAGGCGCGCTACGGCGGGACCAAGCCGGAGGAGGCCGAGGTCATCGTCGCCCTGGGCGGCGACGGCTTCATGCTCGAGACGCTCCACGCGACCCTCGACCGGGACGTCGCCATCTTCGGCATGAACTGCGGCACGGTCGGCTTCCTCATGAACGGCTTCGAGGAGGAGGGCCTGCCCGAGCGCCTGGCGACGGCCGAGCGGGTCACCCTGCACCCGCTCAAGATGACCGCCGTCACGACCGGCGGCGAGGAGGTCTCGGAGCTGGCGATCAACGAGGTCTCGCTGTTCCGCCAGGCCCACCAGGCGGCTCACGTGCGCATCGCCGTCGACGGCGTCACCCGCCTGCCCGAGCTGATCTGCGACGGCGTCCTGGTGGCGACGCCCGCCGGCAGCACCGCCTACAACCTCTCGGCCCACGGCCCCATCGTGCCGCTCGGCGCCCAGCTCCTGGCGCTGACGCCGATCAGCGCCTTCCGGCCGCGGCGCTGGCGCGGCGCCCTCTTGCCGAACACCGCCACGGTCACCTTCGAGGTGCTGATCCCGGACAAGCGGCCGGTCGGCGCGACGGCGGATTCGGTCGAGGTGCGCGACGTGCTGACGGTCGAGGTTTCCGAGGCGCGCGAGATCGCCCTCGCCCTGCTGTTCGACCCCGAGCACAACCTCGAGCAGCGCGTGCTTCAGGAGCAGTTCGCCTCCTGAGGCCAGAGGCCGCGGCTGAGTCCTAGGCCTCTTCCTGTTTGAAGTGGAACGCCTGCTCGGTCTTCGCCGCCACGTCGTACTGCGAGCGCTCGGTGTGGTTCGGATGCACCCCGTAGACGTGCAGCGACAGGGTCTTCGCCTCGGTCTCGTTGGCGACGCTGTGAATGGCGCTCGGCAGCATGGGCAGGACCTCGCCGGGGCCGATCAGGTCGGCGCCGATCTCGCGCAACTCGGCATAGCCGGGGCGCGCGCCGTCGTCCACACGGCGCCAATGGCGGTTGCGCTCGACGCCCTCGACGCCGCCGACCACCGCCCAGGTGCCGTGGTCGTGGACCGGCGCGCCGCGGCCCGGCAGCCACGCCACCGCCAGCACCGCCAGACTGTGGTCGGGCTCCTCGTGCAGCAGGTGCACGCCGAAGCCCTGCTCGGCGTCGCACGCGAAATGCCTGTCCGCCACCCAGTCCTTGGCCAAGGCGGCGTCGCGGACCGGGCCGCTCAGGGCGTTGACGATCGACCCGGCGTGGTCGGTCTCGGCGGTCACGCGGCGCATGGCCGCCACGAGCTGGCTCAGACTGGTCGAGCGCTTGATCACGGGGTCCATGGGGTCCATGGGGTCCTCCTCGGCGCGGCGGGTCGCGATGCCATCGGCCCGGGACCGGCGCGGGATGGCGCCGAATGGGCGCGGGACGGGCGAGACCAGCCTGGCAAGCTTGCCCCCATGCTGTCCAATAAAAGTTGGGACTCCGTGATCGCTCTGCTGGGATCCGGTACGCGGGCTTGCCGCGCCGGCCCCGCTACGCCGAGGCCTTCGTCGCGGAGCTCTCGGCGTTGTCGGCGACCCGCCCCAGGCCCTCGCGGCCGGCACCCTCTAGGCCCGCCAGAAGGGCTTGCGCGCCTCGCGTCGGGCCTGCTCCGGGGTGATGCCCATGTCCTCGAGCCGATGGCGCTCCAGGTTCGCCAGGCGGGCCCGCTGGCGCGCCCGCATCTGCCAGACCAGCAGCGTGCCGAACACCTGGGAGGGCGTCTGGGCGAGCGCGCCGATGAGGCCGAAGTCGCCGCCGAACGACGGGCTGGACCGCAAGGCCACCGCGGGGATCGTGCTCTTGGACATAACAATTCTCCTTATCCGAATCTTGCGCGCCTGTCCGGCCCTCGCCGGATCGGGACAGTCTAGGCCTGGGGTCTGGCCGGTAACTCCGAATCTTGCGGACTTTCAGAGCAATCGACGATAACGGCGCCGTCTCGCCTGACTTGCTAGATAGATCGGCTTGCCGCCGCGGACAAACGATGATATCTCACCAAGATCATTAGAATAATTCATGCGAATGACGTGACCCGCCGGCTGCCGTCGCTGAACGCCCTGCGCGCCTTCGAGGCCGCCGCCCGCCACCTCTCCTTCACCAAGGCGGCGGCGGAGCTCAACGTTACCCAGGCGGCGATCAGCCATCAGGTGAAGCTGCTGGAGGCGCAGCTCGGCCTGCCCCTGTTCCGCCGGCTCAACCGGCGCCTGCTGCTGAGCGACGCCGGCCAGACCTACGTCTCGAGCCTGACCCAGGCCTTCGACGAGATCGCCGAGGCGACCAAGCGGGCGACCGCCGACAGCGGTGGCGGCAGCCTGCGGGTCAGCGCCCTGCCGTCGATGGCGGCCAAGTGGCTGCTGCCGCGGCTGTCGCGGTTCCGCGCCCGCCACCCGGAGATCGACGTGCTGGTGGCGGCCACCCACGACCTCAGCGATTTTCGCCGCGAGGACCTGCACCTGGCGATCCGCTTCGGCAGCGGCCATTACCCCGAGCTCGAGGTCGTGCCGCTGATGGACGACGAGATCTTCGTGGTGTGCAGCCCCAAGCTGCTGGCGGACGGCCCGCCGCTGGCAACGCCGGCCGATCTGAAGCACCATACCCTGCTGCACGACAGCACCACCGAGGGCGAGCGGCAGAGCTGGCGCAACTGGCTGGCGGTGGCCGGCGTCACCGGGGTGACGGCGGATCGCGGGCCCGGCTTCAGCGACTCGAACCTGGTGCTGGCGGCGGTCATGGCCGGCGAGGGCGTCGCCGTCACCCGCCGCTCGCTGGCCGCCGACGACCTCGCCGCCGGGCGGCTGGCGATCCCCTTCGGGCCGGTCATTCCGGCCGCCAACCGCTACTACGTGGTCTATCCCAAGGCCAACGCCGAGCTTCCCAAGGTGCGCCTCTTCACCCAATGGCTGCTGGACGAGGTGGCGGCGGACCGGGCGGCCGGCCGGCTGACGGTCCGGGCCGACGCATGAACGCCGCCGGAGGCCGCCCGGTTTGACCTGTCCCGGGATTCCTGGCAGCACACCGGCTCCGATCCATCCCTCGGGACAGCAGCGAGCCTTGGGCAAAGACAGCCGCGATACCGGCCGGGCGGACGCCTGCGTCGAACTGGCCGCGCCGGACATCGGCCGCTGGCGCGCCGGCACGACCGGCGTCGACTACGTCCATAGCTTCGCCGCGGCGCGCCCCGGCCGCCACGTGCTGATCACCGGCCTGGTCCACGGCAACGAGATTTGCGGCGCCATCGCCCTCGACCGGCTGCTCGGCGACCGCCTTCGCCCGGTCCGCGGCCGGCTCTCCCTCGCCTTCGTCAACGTGGCCGCCTATGAGCGCTTCGACCCCGCCAGGCCCGCCGCCTCGCGCTACCTCGACGAGGACTTCAACCGGCTCTGGTCGGCCGAGGTGCTGGCGGGGCCGGGCAGCTCGCGCGAGCTGCGCCGGGCGCGCGCGCTGCGCCCGCTGGTCGACAGCGCCGATCTCCTGCTCGACCTCCATTCCCTGCAGCAGGGCGACGAGGCCCTGGCGCTCTGCGGGCCGCTCGCCAAGGGGCGGGAGCTCGCCCGGCGGCTCGGCTGGCCGGCCACGGTGATCGCCGACCGCGGCCACGCCGCCGGCGTCCGGCTGCGCGATTACGCCGGCTTCGCCGACCCGGCGAGCGACAAGACCGCGCTGCTGGTGGAGTGCGGCCAGCACTGGCGGGCCGGCACCGGGCGCGCCGCGATCGAGGCGGCGATCCGGTTCCTGGTCGCCGTCGGCGCCGTCGAGGCGACGGTCGCGGGCGCCTATGGCGCCGATCGGCCGGCGCCGCGCCAGCGCTGGATCGAGGTCTGCGAGGCGGTCACCGTCGCCACCGCCCAGTTCGCCTTCGCCCGGCCGTTCCGCGGCCTCGAGGTGATCCCCAAGGCGGGCACGCTGATCGCCCGCGACGGCCGGCGCCGGATCGTCACCCCGTTCGACGCCTGCGTCCTGGTCATGCCCTCGCTCGGCCTCAAGCCGGGCCAAACCGCCGTGCGCCTCGGCCGGCTGGTGCCGTGACGGACCGGACGCGCACGCCCGCGCCGCCCCCGTGGCGGCGGCTCCTCGGCGCCGTCGCGCTCGGCACCCTGGGCGGCGCCGCGGCCGCCTGGGCGCAGCTCCCGCTGGCCTGGATGATCGGCGCCATGCTGACGACCACGGCCGGCGCCATGGCCGGGCTGCCGATCGCGGTGCCGCCGCGCCTGCGCGGGCTGTTCGTCGTGGTGCTCGGTTTGATGCTCGGCAGCAGCTTCACCCCGGCGATCTTCGAGCGGCTCGGCGACTGGGCGATCAGCCTGAGCGCGCTCACCGTCTATATCGTGGTCTCCGGGGCGGCGGGCATCCTCTTCTTCCGCTGGTTCGTCGGCTACGACCGGGTGACCGCCTATTTCGCGGCCATGCCCGGCGGCCTGACCGAGATGGTGCTGGTCGGTGCCGCTTTGGGCGGCAACATGGTGGTGATCTCCCTCACCCACGCCGCGCGCATCCTCCTGATCGTGCTGACCCTGCCGTTCGCCTTTCAACTGCTGCTGGGCTACGACCCGGCGACCCGGCCGGCGGCCGGCGCGGCGCTCGGCGAGCTGGCGGCGAGCGACCTCCTGCTGCTCGCCCTGTGCGGGGCGGCCGGCTATTTCGGCGCCCGGGCGCTCAGGCTGCCCGCGGCGCCGGTGGTCGGGCCGATGATCCTGAGCGCCGCGGTGCACCTCGCCGGCTGGACCGACGTGCCGCCGCCGACCGTGCTGGTGGCGGCCGCCCAGGTGGTGGTCGGCGCCTCCATCGGCTGCCGCTTCGCCGGCGTCGGCGTGCGCTTCGTCGCGCGCGTCCTTTCCGCCGCCGCCGGCGCGACCCTGCTCATGGTGGCGGTCACCCTGCTGATCGCCTGGGCGATCCACGCCGGAACCGGCCTTTCGACCGGCGCCCTGGTGCTCGCCTTCGCGCCCGGCGGGCTGGCCGAGATGAGCCTGATCGCCCTGGCGCTGTCGATAGACGCCGCCTTCGTCGCCACCCACCACATCGTGCGCA
>JAWWCG010000255.1:0-5773 GCA_033720555.1 Kiloniellales bacterium
GGCGAGAAGGCATCCGGCCAGCACCTTGAGGCTGCCGAGGGAATAGAGCGACAGCGACAGCCGCCCCGGCAGCGCCGCCAGCTCGCCCACCGCCAGGCCCGCCAGGAGATAGCCGAGCGTGTAGCCGATCAGCCAGCGGTGAGCGTGAAACGCCCGGCCCGCGTCGGCGGCCCAGGTGGACGATTCCCGATAGAGGGCTGCGGTCGTCACGGCTTCGCCCTTCGTGTGATCCCGGTACGGTCTCTGTGCGGTCCCTGTGCGGTCTCGGTGCCGTCTCTGTGCGACGCGGACCGCGGCCGAGCCTAGGTCGCCGCCCCTTGCCAAACCGTTACCCCCCAGCCGCCGAGGCCGCCCGCCCTCAGGCCCCCGCCGCGACCCTGCCGCGACCCTGGCTCAACCGCGCCCGGCCGGCACGTCAAATATTAGAAAGTATTTAGTAGATATTTTATTGCATTTTCGGAATAGAATTACTTCACATTATTTGATAAAGTCTCATGCGTTTTACTTTGTGCCTATTTTTTTAATTAACGCATTTTTAAATCGCGTGAGCCATCATCCGCGCCGATCTTGCCCCCTTGGTTTGCCCGATTGAAGGAGACTGCAAGTATGCACAAGGTCATTCGTGCCTTCGCGGAGGACGAGTCGGGTGCGACCGCGATCGAGTACGGCCTCATCGCCGCTCTGGTTTCGGTTGCGGCGATCGGCGCCTTGACCGCGATGGGCGATTCCTTGTCGGCCATGTTCGACACCGTTTCGAGCGCGCTGTCTGGCGCGACCGGCGGCTGAACGGCCGGGACGGCCGCCTATCGCCGGCCGTCCGCGAAACCAGCGATAAGGGGCCCGGCGCCTTCCGCCCGGCCCTTTTCATTTTCCCGCCACCCTCTTGAGGACTCGCTATGGATGCCCTCGTCTACGTGTCGCCCGCGGCGATTGCCGGATTCATCGTGCTGCTGAGCGCCGCGGCGATCAGCGACGTGCGCAGCCTGACCATCCCCAACGCTTACTGCCTGGGCATTGTCTTGTGCTATCCGTTCTTCGTGCTGGGCTCGCCGCAGCCGGTCGATTGGACGGGCGCGCTCCTGGTCGGCGCGGGCCTGCTGGCGGTCGGCTTCCTCCTCTTCACCACCGGCCGCGTCGGCGGCGGCGACGCCAAGCTGCTCGCCGCGACGTCGCTCTGGGCGGGGCCGGGCCTGCTGAGCGAGTTCGTGCTGCTCACCGCCGTGGCCGGCGGCGGCATCGCGCTCGCGCTCTACGTCCGCCACCGCTGGGCGCGCCGCCCATCGCTCGCCGCTTCGTCGGGCGGCGACGCCTCGCCGGACTTCGCCCAGCAGCCGATGCCCTACGGCGCCGCGATCTTCGCGGGCGGAGTTTACGTGGCTTTTACGCTTCTTGGACTAGTGTAAACCCCAACATCCCTGGCAAGGAGTTCCCCCGACCATGTCCGCCCGCTCCATACTGCTGATCGCTGCGGCGCTGCTGTTGGTCATCGGCACAGTCTTCATGGCCCGCGCCTGGCTGGACAGCCAGCGCCAGGTGGCCGCGCCGGCGCCCCAGCCCAAGAAAGAACCCGCCGTGCAAGTCCTGGTCGCGGAAGTGGCCCTGCCCGCGGGTACCTTCTTGAAGGAAGAGCATATGCGCTGGCAGCCCTGGCCCACCGACACCGCGATTCCCGAGAGCTACCTGGTCAAGAAGACGACGGTCCCCGTCGACCTCTTCGGCGCGGTCATCCGCCGCGGCATCGCGGCCGGCGAGCCGATCACCCAGGGCCGCATCATCAAGCCGGGCGAGCGCGGCTTCATGGCGGCCGTGCTGACGCCCGGCTATCGCGCCATGTCGATCAAGATCGGCGCGGATTCAGGCGTCGCCGGCTTGGTGTTTCCGGGCGACCGGGTCGACATCATCCTGACGCACAATCTCGAGAAGGAAGACGGCTCGTCGCATCGCGCCAGCGAGACCATTCTCAAGAACGTCCGCGTGCTGGCCCTGGACAGCCGGGTCGACGACGAGACCGGACAGCCGAAGCTGGCGAAGACGGCGACCCTCGAGCTGACGCCCAAGCAGGTGGAGATCCTGTCGGTGTCGCGCGAGTTGGGCCGGCTGTCGCTGAGCCTGCGCGCGCTGGCGAAGAACCAAGACGAGCTCGATCGCCTGGCCGAGTCCGGCGAGCCGCTCGAAGAGCCCGAGCCCACCCCGGGCAAGACCTACACCTGGGACGCCGAAGCCAGCGTTCTCGTCCGTTTCCCCAAGAGCGACGGGGAGAAGGTGACGGTGGTGCGCGGCAACAACGTCCAGAACCAGTCGATCGGCCAGGCGTTCGACGAGCTGCTCAAGAAGATGGACGAGAAGGTCAAGCAGCCGGGCACTCCCGCCACCGCCGATTCGGAGGCAAGCGAATGACGCGCAACAACAGTCTCAAGACGACCCTGGCAGCCCTGGTGCTGTTGGCCGGGGGCGTCTTTCCGCCGCTGACTGAAGCCGCGCAGGCGCAGTCGCAGTCGCAGCAGATCGGCCCCGGCGACGAGAGCGTGACCCTCGAGGTCAACGAAGGGCGGCTGATCCGGCTCAACAGCTCGGCGGAGTCCGTCTTCATCGCCAACTCCCAGATCGCCGACGTCAACGTCAAGTCGCCGCGCATGATCTACATGTTCGGCAAGAAGCCGGGAGAAACGACGCTCTACGCGCTCGACCGCAACGACAACGTCGTGGCCAACGCGCGGGTGGTGGTCTCGCACAACCTGAGCCGGCTCAACACGGCCTTGAGCGACCTGCTGCCGGCCGGCGGGGTCACCGCCAGCTCGGTCGACGGCGGGATCATTCTGACCGGCGCCGTGGCCAGCGCGACCGACGCCGAGGACGTTCGTCGCCTGACGACCCGTTTCATCGGCAAGGGCGAAGAGATCATCAACCGCATTTCGGTGACGCAGGCCAACCAGGTGAACCTGCGGGTGCGCATCGCCGACGTGTCGCGGCAGGTGATCGAAAGCTTCGGCTTCAGTTGGGATGCCCTGTTCGATTCCGGCGACTTCGCGTTCCGCATCACCACGGGTACGCTGTTTCCGCCGATCGCCCATCAAGACGGCGGCCTGACGGCCGACAGCGCCCTCGAGACCGGAGACTGGAATCTCAACAACCTGATCGACGCGCTCGCCTCCGACGGTCTGGTCACGATCCTCGCCGAGCCCAACCTGACGGCGCTTTCCGGCGAGACGGCGAGCTTCCTCTCCGGCGGCGAGTTCCCCGTCCCGACCGACGTCACGGACGGCGAGACCTCCGTGGAGTTCAAGGAGTTCGGCGTCAGCCTCGCCTTCACGCCGACGATCCTGAACGACAACCGGATCAGCATGCGCGTCCGCCCGGAGGTGAGCGAGCTGAGCGACATCGGCGCGATCAGCTTCAACGGCATCGAAATTCCGGGCATCAGCACGCGGCGCGCCGAGACGACGGTCGAGCTGGCCTCGGGCCAAAGCTTCGCCATCGCGGGCCTGCGCCTCGACGCCCGCCGTCAGGACAACGACGACATTCCGGGCCTCGGCAACATCCCGCTCCTGGGCGCGCTGTTCCAGCAGAACCGCCTGGAGAAGCGCGAACAGGAGCTCCTGATCGTCGTGACGCCCTACGTGGTGACGCCGACCTCGACGGAGATACCCTTGCCGACCGACCCCTACATGGCGCCGATGCAGCCCGCGGACGGCGAGGAAGCCAACACGGCGAGCACGCCGCAGACGGTGCCGCTGCGAAACGGTGGCGCCACGGCGAGCGCCTCCTCCGCGCAAACCGGCTTTATCCTGGAGTAGGACCCCATGACCAACTCGAACCGCACGCCATTGCGCGAACTGACCGTCATCGGGTTCGCTTGCCTCGCGGTGGCCGCCTGCTCGCCCAAGCCGGGCGAACTGGGTGACAACCTGCTGCCGCACGCCAAGTGGGAGCAGATCCCGCCGGCCAAGGACAACATGGTCGAGGTCGTCACCCTCGAGCACGTCGTGCCCTTCAGCGGCGCCGAGCCCGGCCTCGGGCGGCAAGGACTCCAGTCCCTCGACGAGTTCATCCGCCGCAACGGCATCAACGCCCGGGACGAGATCGTCGTCGTGGGCGGCCCCGGCGGCGACGCACGCCTGACCAAGAGCCGCCTCGACGCCATCCGTTCGGAGTTCGCGCAGCGCGGCCTGGTCGCCTCCGAGGCCGAGGTCACGCCCGCCGAGGGCGGACCGGCCGGCAACGAGGTGGCCGTGGTGATCACCCGCGCCGTCGTCATCCCGCCGGACTGTTCGGTGCCGCAGCCCGAGCCGACCTTGCGGCCGGTGCAGCCGTGGGGCTGCTCGGTCAACGCCGCGCTCGGGATGATGGTCGCCGATCCCACCGACCTCGTCCAAGGCCGCGAGCTCGGCCCGGCCAACCCTGAGCAATCCAGCGGCGCCTACCGGCGTTATCGCGAGGACCAGGTCAAGCAGATCAACCAAGAGGAAACGACGAACTGATGGGCATGCCGGACACTCTTTTCGATCCCGAACCGCTTCAGAGCGAAGCGGCCGAGTGCATCGCCTTCGTGGGTGACGAACAGACCCACGGCGTGGTCTCGTCCGTTCTGAAACAGTTCTTCGCCGATGCCATCGTGCGCGATGGCGACAGCGCCGCGGCCCTCGCCTATTTGGCGGAGGTGCCTGCGCCCAAGGTCGTGATCGTCGATATCGGCGAAAGCAACCAGCCCTTGAGCGCCATGTTGTCGCTAACCGCGGCCTTCACCGAGGAGACCCGTCTGATCGGGATCGGTGAGATCAATGACATCGCCCTCTATCGCGAGCTGACCGAGGCCGGGGTTTCCGACTATCTGGTGAAGCCGATCAGCGAAAACGCCCTGGCCGCCGCCCTGTCTCGCAGCGAGGAGGCCGCGGTGGCCAAGGCGCCGCCGCCCCAGGCGGCGCCGGACGAGGTGCACAAGCTGGTCGTGGTCGGCGCCCGCGGCGGCGTCGGCGCCAGCACGACGGCGGTCAATCTGGCCTGGATCTTCGCCGAGGAGAAAGGGCTCAAGACCGCCCTGGTCGACCTCGATCTGGAGTTCGGAACCATCGCGCTTTCGCTCGATCTGGAGCCGACGCGAGGGCTGCGCGAGGCGCTCGAAACGCCGGCGCGCATCGACAACCTGTTCATCTCCAGCGCCACGGCGAAGCTGACCGACAATCTGTCGATCATGGCGACCGAGGAAAACCTCGCCCACGGCCACAGCTTCAGCCCGAACGCGGTGGAGACTCTGTTCGAAGCGCTCGCCCACGAGAACGGCTGCATCGTCATTGACCTGCCGCGCGCCCTCTACAGCGTGCGCGACCAGGTGCTTCATCAAGCCAGCCGCGTCATCCTGGTGACCGAGCTCAGCCTGCCCGCTCTGCGGGACTCGATCCGCCTGCTCGGAATTATCGAGGAAGCCGCGCCCAAGACGCCGATCACGGTGGTCGCGAACCGCTGCAAGGGCGGCCAACAGGCCATGGGGCAAGGCGAATTCCAGAAGGCGCTCGGACGCAAGGTCGACATCTTGATCGCCGACGAATCAAAGGTGTTCAACGATGCCGCCAACACCGGCAAGCCGGTCGTCAGCGGCGCCGGCCGCAGCAAGGCCGCCAAGAGCCTGCGCTCGATCGCCGGACTCGCGGCGAGCGACGAGATCGCGCCAAAAGAAACCAGCCAGAAGTCCAAGTCGTGGCTCAAGCTGGGCAGCCCGAAGAAGACGAAACCCAAAAGAAAATAACCGATAAGGGCCCATGTCTATTCAACGCGCGGA
>JAWWCG010000256.1:0-5773 GCA_033720555.1 Kiloniellales bacterium
CGCGCGGCGGCGCCGACCCGCACGCCGTAGCGCGTGCTGGCGCCCAAATACTGGACCTCCTCGACGCTGCCCTCGACCACGCAGGTCGAGCCGCCCGGCCGCTCGGCGTCGCCCAGGATCCGGATCCGCTCCGGGCGCACGCAGAAGGCCCGGTCGAGCCCCGCGACGCTTTCGGCGAGCGGCGGTTCGATCAGGTTCGAGGTGCCGACGAAGCCGGCCACGAAGGGCGTCGCCGGGTGCTCGTAGATGTCCTGGGGCGATCCGATCTGCTCGATCCGGCCCTCGTTGAAGACGGCGAGCCGATCGCTCATGGCGAGCGCCTCCTGCTGGTCGTGGGTGACGTAGACGAAGGTGATGCCCACCTTGCGCTGCAGGGCCTTGAGCTCGACCTGCATCTGCTCGCGCAGCTTGAGGTCGAGGGCGCCCAGGGGCTCGTCCAGCAGCAGGACGCTGGGGTGATTGATCAGCGCCCGGGCGAGCGCGACGCGCTGACGCTGGCCGCCGGAGAGCGCCGCCGGCTTGCGCGCGCCCAAGCCGGCCAGGCGCACCAGGTCGAGCGCCTCCTCGGCCCGCCGCCGCCGCTCTGCGGCTTGCACTTTGCGCACCATCAGGCTGTAGGCGACGTTGTCGACGACGCTCATGTGGGGAAACAGGGCGTAGTCCTGGAACACCGTGTTGACGTCCCGGTCGAACGGCGGAATGCCGGCCATGTTGTCGCCGTGGATGTGCACCTCGCCGGCGTCCGGTCGCTCGAAGCCGGCGATCAGGCGCAGGCACGTGGTCTTGCCGGACCCCGACGGCCCGAGCATGGAGAAGAACTCGCCGTCGCCGATCTCGAAGCTCACCTCGTCGACCGCGCGCACGTCGCCGAAGTGACGGCTCACCGACGCGAAGCGGACCGCTGCGACCATGAGGGACTCAAGACCACGAGGCCGGCGGCCAGGGGGTGGGGCGGACGGGCCTCACCGCCCCGGCCCGCCCCGGCCCGCTCTAAACCCGCCGGCCCCGCGACCGGCCTAGCGGCCGCCGAGGACTGCGATGTAGCTCGTGACCCAACGGTAATAGGGCACGCACTCGCCCTGGGTCGGGCATTCCGCGCGCGGCGTGCGCCAGAAATGAATCCGGTCGAATTCGTCGAAGCCGTTGATCGAGCAGCCCTCGTCGCCCAGCAGGGCGTTGCCCGTGCAGGCGTCCGGCACCACCGGGACCGAGCCGAACCAGGCGGCGAGATCGCCCTGAAGCTTCGGATTGATCGACCATTCCATCCACATATAGGCGCAGTTCGGGTGCGGCGCGTCGACGTGCATCATGGTGGTGTCCGCCCAGCCGGTGGCGCCTTCCTGGGGCACCACGCTGGCGATCGGCTGGTCCTTCGACTGCAGCAGGTTCACCTGGAACGGCCAGGCGGACGACGCCACCACGCCCTCGTTGGTGAAGTCGTCGATCTGGATGAAGGGGTCGTGCCAGTAGCGGTTCACCAGCTCGCGCTGTTGGCGCAGCAGATCGAGCGCGGCGGCGAACTGCTCTTCGTTGAGCTCGTAGGGGTCCTCGATGCCCAGCTCCGGCTTGTGGTTCATGAGGTAGAGGCCGGCATCGGCGATGTAGATCGGGCCATCGAAGGCCTGGACCCGCCCCTTGTTGGACTGGCCGTCGTCGAGCGTCATCTCCTCGAACACCACGTTCCAGCTCTCGGGCGGTGCCTTGAAGGCGTTGGTGTTGTACATCAAGACGTTCGAGCCCCACTGATAGGGCACGCCGTAGTGCTTGCCGTCCACCGTGTGCCAGGGCGCGTCTTGCAGCCGCGGATCGATGGTGGCGTAGCTGTCGATCAGGTCGACATTGACCTCCTGGACCCGGTCGCCGTAGATCAGCCGCAGGCTGGCGTCGCCCGACGCGGTGACCAGATCGAAGCCGCCCTCGTTCATCAGCGCCACCATCTCGTCCGAGGTCCCGGCCGTCTTGATGCGGACCTTGCAGCCGGTCTTCTCCTCGTAGCCGGTGACCCAGTCGAAGTTGGGATCGGTCTCGCCGCGCTCGATGTATCCGGGCCAGGCGACGATGTCGACGACACCCTCCGGCTCGCCGATCTCCTGCAGCATCTCGCCGCGTGCGGCGGCGCTGGCGAACGCCAGCCCCGTGCCAAGAAACAAAACCCCAAGGATCTTCAGATTGCCGGACATCGCAGCTTCCTCCCCCTCCGGTTCGTTCCGCCGAGGTCGCTCCCGCGACAGGCGGTAGGAGGAGAAACTACTCCGCTACGGGCGCGACGAAAACTGGAATCCGCGCTTCGGGCGCCGGGGCGGGTCCAGCGCGGATCCGCGGACGGCGGCGCGCTTCGTCGACGGTGGGTCAGGCGCGCCCAAAGGGCACCCCTGCGCCCATGATGGGCGCAGGGTTGGTCGTGCCTAATCGTAATCGGATTTAGAGGCTGCCTTTGAGCTTCGAGCCAGCCTTGAAGCGTACGCCCTTGGATGCCTTGATCCTGATCGGGGCGCCCGTCGCCGGGTTGCGGCCCTGGCGTGCGCGCCGTCTCACGACATCGAAGCTTCCGAAGCCGACGAGCTGGACCTTCTGGTTCTTCTTCAAGGAAGCGGCGACCGTGTCGAGCACGGCGGCCAAGGTGTCGCCGGCGGCCTTCTTCGAGGAGCCGGTTCCCGACTGTATGACGGCGATCAGATGATCCTTGTCCGACGAGCCCGAAGGGGTCGCGGTGACTCGAGCCGCCGACGCCGGCGCCGCGCGCTTGGCGGACGTCTTCCTCGCCGGAGCCTTCGCCCGCCGCGCCGCGGTCTTGGTCCGCTTGGCGGTCTTCTTGGCGGTCTTCTTCGCAGTCTTCTTTGCGGTGGTCTTGGCGGTCTTGGCGGTCTTCTTCGACTTCGCGGCCTTCTTGGCGGTCTTGGGTTTGGCGACTTTCGCCTTCTTCGCTGTCTTCGGCTTTGCTGTGGATTTGCGTTTCGTGGGTTTCTTGGCCATAAGCGCTACCCCCCGTCAGTTGAGTGAGAGCAAGTTGCCGCGCATTTCGGTCTCGAAAGCCAATCGCATGTGGTGCCGGATTTCGAGCGAGAGTGGGTCAGTTTGATTCATGTCGCGGCACGTAGGTTCGCCGAGCCTGTCGATTGCCATGCCGGCTGGGAATCGCCACAGAACCTCTTAGCACACTCGGCCAAGTCTAGTTATCTGGATTCGTGCCGAAGTGCAAAGAAATCTGAAGCTGTGACATCTCTGCATGTGACAGTGAAGACGCCACAGGAACGATCACCGAGGACAGCAATCAAACCGACAAGAGGACGGCAACATACATGCCGACTCGCGGTGCGACTCGTCAAGAGGGTGATCGCAAGAGACTTGCGGCGTTCACGGCGTTCACGGCGTTCGCGGCGGTCGCGCGCACGCGCGCCGCGCCGACCGGACGATGGCGGACCGGCGGCGCGTGGCAGCACGGCGCAAAGAACGAAACGCCCCTCGCGTCAGCGCATGGCGTCGCGGGTTTCCTCCACGGCGGACACGAACCAGTCCTCGAGCTCCGCGACGATCCGCTCGTCCTCGAAGATCGCGTCGCGCGACTGCTCGATCGCGGCCACCGCTGCGCCGCGGGCCTCGCGATCGGTGGCGAGCCGCGTGGCGACGGCGGCGTAGTCGTCGAGGTCGGCGGCGACGCACTCGGCCACTCCCATCTGGCGGTAGATGGCATAGGACAAGCGGCCGCGCAGGAACTCGCCGGCGACCGTCACCACCGGAACGCCGGCGGCCAGCCCCTCGAGCGTCGAGTTGCCGCCGCAGAACGGGGTCGTGTCCAGCATGACGTCGGAGCGGGCGAGGAGATCGAGAAAGCCGTCCAATGGCAGGTGCGGCAGGAAGCGCACCCGCTTCGCGACGTCGGGCATGACGGCGGCGAAGCGGCGCTCGATCGACCGGCGCCATTCGGCGTGCCGACCCTCGAGCAGAACGATCTCGCCGACCGGGTCCCGCCGCAGGATGTCGGCCAGGACCCGATCGAATGCCGGATGCAGCTTGAAGAGGCTCTGCGGGCACACATAGAGATGCGCCGTTTCGCTCAGTCCGAAGCTTTGGCGGTCCCCCGGCCTTGGCAGGCGCGGCGGGCGATAGCGGCTGGTGAAATGCGGCAATCGCACCAGCCGCTCGGTGTAATGGCGCTCAGCGCCCGGCGGATCCATGTGCGGGTTCGAGACGAAGAAGTCGACCGTGTCGATGCCGGTGGTGACCGGATGCCCCCAAGCGGCGCATTGCACCGGCGCGAGGCGCGAGAAGGCCAGGAAGTAGGTGAACGGCTCCATGCCGATGTCGGTGAAGAACAGGATGTCGAGCTTCTGCTCGGCGACGATCCGGCGCGCCGCATCGAGGTCGGCCGGCAGCACCACGTGGCGGTCGGCCGCATCGGCGATCTCGCGCGCCAGATCGTCGGCCGGCGCGGCGAGCGACAGGGTGGTCACGTGGAATCGCCGACGATCGAGCGCCTGCACGAAGCCCCGGTTCAACTTGCCGATGGTGTGGTCGCGCAGGAACTTCGAGATGAAGCCCACCCGCAGCCGCGGCTCGGGCCGCCAGGCGGCGCGCTTGGCGGCGTGCGGCGCGGTGAAGGCGAGCGCCGGGCAGGCTGCGGCGAACAGCGCGGCCAGCTTGGCTTGCAAGGGTCGGTCGTCGTAGCCCTGATAGGGCAGGTAGAACGCCGCCAGCCCGACCTCGCGCAGCGGGTCGGCGATCTTCACCTCGTCCTGCAGCAGGGCCTCGAGCGCCGATGCGAAGTCGGCGCGCGTCTCGTCGAGGTGCGCCTGGCTGTCGTAGATCGCCGGCAGCAGGGTCGCCCGGTTGATCCTGAGGCCGGCGTTGTCTTGGAGGGCGAGGGCACGGGCGTAGACCGGCTCGGCGGCCTCGACCAAGCCGGCCTCCTTGTAGATCACACAGAGGTTGCGCAGCGGCTCGAACAGATCGGGGGCGAGGTCCGCCGCGGTTCGAAAATGGCGGAGCGCCGCCTCGGTGTCGCCGCTCGCCTTGAGCACGGCGGCCAGGTTGGCATGGGCCCGTGCGTGCTCCGGCGCCAGCTCGAGCGCCCGCGCGAAGGCCTCTTTCGCCTCCGCCAGCCGGCCGAGGGCGTGCAGCGCCGTGCCGTGATTGGCGTGGGCGTCGGCGAAGGCGGGATCGAGCGCGACGGCCCCGGCGAAGCGCACCGCCGCGTCGTCGGCCTTGCCCAGTCGTTCGGCCGCGACGCCGTAGTTGTTGAGGGACTTGGCGTTCTTCGGGTCGAGGCCGACGGCGGTCTCGAGCAGCGCCTCGGCGGCTTTCGGGTCGTCGCGCTGCAGGGCGATGACCCCCAAGAGATGCCAGGCCTCGGCGCACCCGGGATCGTCCGTCACGATCGCCCGATAGTCCCGCTCGGCCTCGTCGAGCCGGCCGGCGCGGTGCTTCTTCAGGGCCTCGTCGATGTCGGGCGTCACGGGCGGCGTCCGGGATGTGAGGATTGGCCCCGCCGTCGCCGGCGCGGGCGCCAGACCTTATCGCCATGCCCCGCGGTCGAGCAAGGCGGCGCGAGTCGGCTCCGCACGCTACGGCTTGCGCGGCGCCGGCGGTCGGTGGCATCTAGAGCAGTACCCGACCAGATTGAACCACGCTGACGGTGCGATTTTGACCGGACGTTAGGAGCGAGGACGATGGACATGCCAAAGCATATTCGAGGACGAGCGACGCGACATCCGGTCAAAAGCGCCCGTCCCTTAGGGGTTGGCCTGGGCTGGCGCTCCGCGTCGTTGCGGGGCTC
>JAWWCG010000257.1:0-5769 GCA_033720555.1 Kiloniellales bacterium
GGCGAGGGCCGCGCTCGCGGATTCGGCCTCGGCCTTGCGGGTCGCCAGCAGGCGTTCGGCCTCGCTCACCGCCTGCTCGGCGGCCGCGAGGGCTTCGCGGTCCTGCGCTTGGCCGCCGAGAGCCGCGCGCTCCTGCTCGACCGTCTCGAGCTGGCCGCGCAGCTTGCGGATGCGTCCGGCGAGTTCCTCGGCGCGGCGTTCCACGGCGCTGCCGCGGGCCTCTTCGGCGGCCAGCTCGCTGGCCTGGGCGCTCAGGGCGTCTTCGGTGGCGGTGAGCTGCGTGCGCGCCGCCTGGGCGCGCTCCTGCGCCGCGCCGCGCTGGTCGGCCTCGCCGGCGATGGCCTCTTCCAGGCCCTGGCGTTCCGCGGCCAGCCGGCTCTGGGCCGCCGCCGCGTCGTCCGACAGCGTCTGGGCGCGCTGCTGATCGCCTTCGATCTGGGCCAAGCGGTGGCCGGCTTGCTCGCGCGCCGCCGATACCCGGGCCTCTTCCTGCTCGAGGGCGGTGCGCTCCGCCAGCAGCCGCTGGAGGGCGGCGGAGGCGGCGGCCTCGGCCTGGCGCAGCTCGGGCAGCGCCCCGGCGGCCTCGGCCTGATCGGTGGCGGCCGAGGCGGTCGTCTCCATCAGCGCGCCGACCTTGCGCTCCGCCTCGGCGAGCTGGCTCTCGGCGGCCGCCTTGGCGCGTCGGGCCTTGAGGCCCTGGAGGTGCAGCAGCAGGGCCTCGTGGCGCCGGATGTGGCGCGCCAGGTTGCGATAGCGGCTCGCCTGGCGGGCCTGTTTCTTCAGCCCCTGGAGCTGGCTTTCCAGGGTCGCGACGATGTCGTCGAGGCGTTCCAGGTTGGTCTCCGCCGCCTTGAGGCGCAGCTCGGCCTCGTGGCGCCGGGAGTGCAGGCCGGTGATGCCGGCGGCCTCTTCCAGGAGCGCGCGGCGCTCGGTCGGCTTGGCGTTGATCAAGGCGCCGATGCGGCCCTGGCTCACCAGGGCGGTGGAGTGGGCGCCGGTCGCCGAATCGGCGAACAGGAGCTGGACGTCGCGGGCGCGGACCTCCTTGCCGTTGACCCGGTAGTTCGAGCCTTCGCCGCGCTCGATGCGCCGACTGACCTCGATCTCCGCGTACTCGTTGAAGTGGGCCGGCGCGGTGCGGTCGCTGTTATCGAGGCTGAGCGCGACCTCGGCCACGTTGCGGCCGGGACGGTTGGCGCTGCCGGCGAAGATGACGTCTTCCATGCCGCCGCCGCGCATGCGCTTGGGCGAGTTCTCGCCCATCACCCAGCGCAGCGCCTCGACGAGATTCGACTTGCCGCAGCCGTTCGGCCCGACGATGCCCGTCATGCCGGGATCGATGTAGAGTTCCGTGGTGTCCACGAAGGATTTGAAGCCGCTCAGCTTCAGCTTGCCGAACTGAACCAATCCCGATCACCCCTCGTTATCCGCGTCGCCCCCCGAAAGAGCGCGGCGGGCCGGTGCCGAGGCCCTACGACTGGCCTTCGGCTTCCTCCAGGATCTTGCTGAAGGCCTCGTAGTCGAGCGCGCCGGACACCTTGCGTCCGTTGATGATGAAGGTCGGGGTGGAGCCGATGTCGTAGGTGGCTTCCCCGTGCTTGCGCCGCTCCAGGATGGCGTTGGCCTCTTCCTCGTCCGAGATGCAGGCCTCGAAACGCTCGCCGTTCAAGCCGGCGAGCGCGGCGACCTGGGACAGCGCCTGGACCGGGTCGCTGGCCTGGGCCCACAGCTTTTGGCCGTGAAACAGGGCGTCCAGAAAGGTGAAGTAGCGCTCGCCCTCGATGCAGTTGGCGACCATGGCCGCGCGCAACGCCAGGCCGTCGAGCGGGAAATGGCGATAGACGATCCGCGCCTTGCCGGTGTCGATCCAGTTTTCCTTCACCTCAGGCAGCGTGTCCTTGTGGAACTGCGCGCAATGCGGGCAGGTGAGCGACGAGTACTCGATGATGGTGATCGGCGCATCGACGTCGCCCAGGATGTTGTCGTCGACGAAGACAGGCTCGCCGCTTTCGGCGGGGACCGAAAGCACGGTCACCGACGCCACCGCCAAAAGGGCGGCGCTTGCCGCCCCATTGATCATCATCTGCCTGCGGGTCATGAATCACCTACCATATCTTGTGCATGCTAGAGATCTTGGCGGCATTTCACAAGCGTCACATAAAACCCGCCGAAAGCGGCGATTTTGCGGCACGCCTGGGGCGCCGCCGCCGCGGAGCCGGGGCTCACGACGAGCGCTTGAGGCCGCGGCCGAGCCGGGCGAGGGCGGCCCGCAGCGCGGGGTCGGCGATGGCCTCGCCGGCCGGCGCGGGAGCGCTGTCGACGCCGTCGCAGGGCGCGGGCTCGGGCGCGCGTTCGCCAGGGCCCGGGGCGGCGCCGTGCAGCAGCCGCAGCCGCGCCACCGCGCGGTAGCCGAGGTATCCGTTGATGCGTTCGATCAATTGCGGCGACAGGTGCTGCAGGCGAGTCGCCTGGCCGGATGGCGTCTTGAGGGTGAGGGTGCCGTCGATGCGCCGGTCGCGCCGCGGGAACGAGAGCCCCTGCGGCGTGCACAGTTTCGCCACGTCGTCGCCGACGATGCTGGGCCAGTCGAGGATCAGGCTCTGCTCCGCCAGGCTGCGTTGGCCGAGCGCCCGGCGCGTCACCGTGCGCAGGCTGTCGGCCAGCGCCATGGGGCCGCCGCCGCGCCGCGCCGCGGCGGCTTGGCGGTCGCTCGGGGCGCCTCGGGCGCGCGCCTGCGTCGTGGAATTCCTCGAAATCCTCGAAATCCTTGAAATCCTCTCGGGGTCCGGCGGTTTCGCTTGGGGCGGTCGCCGCGCCAGTATAGAAAGCACCATGGCCCGTCCTGCAAGCGCCGAATCGTTGCACGCCGCCCCGAGCGAGCGAGTTCGCCGCGAGGAAGGCGCGCGGGATCTCGCCCGCGACCTGCTGCGCTGGTACGACCGGCAGGCGCGGCGCCTGCCTTGGCGGCTGCCGCCGAATGTTGCGGGCGGGAACGGCGCGGCGCCGCGGCCCGATCCCTACCGGGTGTGGCTGAGCGAGGTCATGCTGCAGCAGACCACCGTGGCCGCCGTGGCGCCCTATTACCAAGCCTTTCTCGCGCGCTGGCCGACGGTCGACGCGCTGGCCGCGGCGCCCTTGGAGGACGTGCTGAGCGCCTGGGCGGGTCTCGGCTACTACGCCCGGGCGCGCAACCTGCACAAGTGCGCGCGCACCGTGAGCGGCGAGCTCGGCGGGCGCTTTCCCGAGAGCGAGGCGGCGCTGCGGCGCCTGCCCGGCGTCGGCCCCTATACCGCCGCCGCCGTCGCCGCCATCGCCTTCGACCAGCCGGCGACTCCGGTCGACGGCAACGTGGAGCGGGTGACGGCCCGCCTGTTCGCCGTCGAGTCGCCCCTGCCCAAGGCCAAGGCGGACTTGCGCCGCCTCGCCGAGGGCCTGACGCCGAACGAGCGGCCCGGCGATTTCGCCCAGGCCATGATGGACCTCGGCGCCACCGTCTGCCTGGCGCGGCGGCCGCGTTGCCTGGCCTGCCCCTTGACGGACCGCTGCGCGGCGCGGGCGGCCGGCCTGGCCGAGGCGCTGCCGCGGCGCGCCGCCAAGGCGCCGCGACCGACCCGTCGCGGCGTCGCCTTTTGGACGGTCGACGCGGCCGGCGCGGTGCTGCTGCGCCGGCGCCCGCCGGAGGGCCTCCTCGGCGGCATGATGGAGCTGCCCTCGACGCCGTGGCGCGAGGCGGCCTGGCCGGCCGACGAGGCGCGCGCGGCGGGCCTGGCCGAGGCGCCGGCGGTCGAGGACTGGACCGTCCTGCCCGGCCTGGTGCGCCACACCTTCACCCACTTCCATCTCGAGCTGGCGGTCTGGGCCGGGCGGGCCGCCGCCGTCGCGCCGCCCGCCGCCGACGCGGCGGCGCGCTGGGTGCCGCTCGACGGGCTGGCCGACGAGGCGCTGCCGAGCGTCATGCGCAAGGTGGTCCGCCACGCGCTCGAGCGCCTCGCCGCGGGCTAGGCGGAGACTGGACGGAGGCGAGGCGGCGGCGCGCCATGAGGTATTTCGCCTATCTCACCGACGACGAGGTGCGCTACGTCCACGACGCCGCTCTCGAGATCCTGGCCGAGGTCGGCCTGCTGGTGCGCAACGCCAAGGCCCGCGCGCGCTTCGCCGAGCACGGCGCCCGGGTCGACGGCGACACGCAGATCGTGCGCCTGCCGCCGGCGGTGGTCGAGCGCTACCGCGCCCTGGTGCCGCCGACGATCACCCTGCGCGGCCGCGACCCGGCGCGCGACGTCACCTTCCCCCGCGAGCTGCCGGTCGTCGCGACGGCCAGCTCGGCGCCGGACATCGTCGATCCGGTCACCGGCCAGGCGCGCCGGGCGCGCTCGGACGACATCGCCCGCATCGCCCATCTGGTGAACGCCCTCGACGGCTTCGACGTGTTCTCGATCTCGACCTTGGCCGACGACGCGCCCGATGGGCAGTTCAGCCTGTCGCGCTTCTATCCGGCGCTGAAGAACTGCGCCAAGCCGTGCCGGACCTCGGTCATCGACCCGCGCGAGGCCCGCCAGGTCCTCGAGCTGGGCGAGCTGATCGCCGGCTCGAAGGCGGCCTATTGGGCGCGGCCCTTCATCAACTTCGGCTATTGCTCGATCGTCTCGCCGCTGACCATGGACTACGACAGCACCGAGATGCTGATGTTCTACGCCGAGAACGACGTGACCGCCTACGGCACCATCGCGCCCATGGGGGGCTTGAGCACGCCGCTCTCCCTGCCGGGCATGCTGACCCTGATGAACGCCGAATGGCTCGCGGCCGCCAGCCTGGCGCAGATGTCCAAGCCCGGTACCGCGCAGATCTACAACTTTCTGCCGGTCTTCGCCGACATGCGCGACGGCGCCTACGCGCCGGGCGCCATCGAGATCGGCATGATGAACGCCGCGGTCTGTCAGATGGCGCGCTTCTACGACGTGCCGGCGGGCGGCTATCTCGGCCTCACCAACGCCAAGGTCGCCGACGCCCAGGCCGGCTTCGAGAAGGGCATGTCGCCGCTCCTGGGCGCACTCGCCGGGGTCGACTTCATCGTCATGGGCGGGCTACAGGACGCCCTCATGTCGTTCGACTTCGGCCAGGCCGTGATCGACCACGAGATCGCCCGCATGATCAAGCGGGTGCGCGGCGGCTTCGGCTTCTCCGAGGAGAGCGCCGCGCTCGAGGAGATCAAGGCGACCGGCCCGGCCGGCATGTTCGCCGCCAACCCCGAGACCCTCGCGCGCATGCGCGAGGCGACCTTCATGCCCGAGCTGGCCGACCGCAAGCTGCGCGAGCAGTGGGAGCAGGAAGGCGCCTCGAGCATTCACCAGCGGGCGATGAACCGGGCGCTGGAGATTCTCTCGACGCCCAACTCGGCCGCCCTCGACCGCGACATCGACCGGCGCGTCCGCGCCCGGTTCGAGGGGCTGGTGGCGGGCGACTCCGTGGTGCCCGACGGCTGGACGCGCCTCGCCGTGGGCGGCGCGGAGCCCACCCGCCGGCGGCGGGTCAACCGGCGGCGCAAGAGCGCCTAGCCGGCCGGACCGTGGGAGGGCTTGCGCAACCGGCGGCGCCGGCCCTATGGGTCCGCTGTCGGAGATCGAAGCAGACCCGGTCCCATGGTCGACGTCCGCGGCCAAGACCGACGGCAGAGGCGAGAACCTACAGTTTTCGGCGCACGCGGAAGGTTCCGTGACAGGCGAGGCCGCTGGTCTGCCACGTCCCGTCGCCGGTTCCGTCGCGCGCCGA
>JAWWCG010000258.1:0-5755 GCA_033720555.1 Kiloniellales bacterium
GACATTCCTAGCCGTTCTCGTCTTCGTATTCCTCGTCGGCGGTCAGGATTTCGTAGATCTCGGCCACCACCCCGGATAGCGGCCGTCGCTCTTCGCTCATGGCGCCGCTTAACCCGGACGCCCACGCTACCGCCGTCTCGAGCTCGCCGACGGTGGCGCCCGTGCGCTCGATAGCGGCGACTTTGCCATCGTCGATAGCGCCCGCAATCTCTAGGATGTCCCGGCGGCCCACCTTGCTCGTCTTTTTGCTCATTGGCTCCTCTACCCCCGGCCTTGATCGATGCGCTTGGCATTTCCCGTCGCGCCGCAAACGCACTGGCAAGCTGCCACCGGCCAGCACAAAAAACATTGACCCAAGTCAAGGCCTGCCGAGGCGTCCCTCGTGGTTGCGCATCGTCGCCAAGGCCCGCTTCGATGTGGCCATGTCCGACCTGCCCTCGGCGCCCTGCTCGGCAGTGGCCAACGGCGGCGTAAGTCGCCGGTAAATATCGCGAGCTGTACGTGGCATCCCAGGTTCCGGCAGAGGACGGCAAGGTTCAACTTCGATGGCGCGAAACGCGTCGCTGCCAGGCGATGGAATGCCAATGCAACCGAACCTCGCCCGCCGCCGAGCTTACCCTCCCATGCTTGACATGCATCAAGGTCGACCGCCCCACCATTGCGTGGAGAAATTCGATGATCTTTCGCCAAGAAGCGGATGAGGTAAACGCCATGACGATGCTCAAAGTGCTTGAAGTCTTGGCCCAGTCGGAAAAGAGCTGGGAGGACGCGGCCGCGAACGCCGTCAACGAGGCCGCAAAGTCGGTCCGCGGGATCAAGTCGGTCTACATCAAGGAGATGGAGGCCGTCGTCGACAACGAACAGATCACTCAATACCGGATAAACGCGAAGATCTCATTCATGCTGGAGGGGTCCTGAGCGCCGGCGGCGCCGGAAGTCTCCGGCACGATGTCTCGGATCCGGCCCGACGATCCGATAGCGCCGGCGCCGGTTCAATCGTTCGGCGCCGCGTCTTGAGAGGCCGGCCGGACGCGCGACGCGCGGGTCACGGTCTCAATTCGCCCGCTTAACCTCCGCTTGATACTCCCCGCCAAGAGCGGCCCACGGCAGATCGGCAAATGCGGAAGTCTCTCGTCGGTCGAATAATTCAACCTTTCATCATCGTCGTTTTGCTCCTCGCGATCGTCGTGCAGTATCAATCGCACGCCGATCCCATGGGGAAGGTGGACGAACTAGACCTGATCGAGGAAGCTGCCGGAACCCATGCGGATCGACTTGATCTTGCTGCGATTGCCCGCGCCGAGCGCGAGCGGCGTGGATTTCCGGTCATGATCACCAACCCGTGACAATAGCTTCGCTTAATTGCTATGTCTGAAGGCGACGGTCGCTCGCTCAAACGGAAGACATTCCATGGCAAAGGCGGGGGGGAGCGGCAGGTCGGCCGCGGGGGAGCACATGGACGAGGGGCGAAAGTTGGGACGAGGGTCCGCACAGTTGCCGATCGCACCGACGCGAGCGCGCGATTAAGAGGCTGAAGCGCCGGACGCTCCGGACGCGGCAAACACATCGCGCCGATGAATGAGGCTGATGATGTCAGAAGCCATGAACCGGCTCCAGCGGGAGCATAGGAACATCGCCAAACTGCTGGACGCCTTGGAGCACCAGCTGGCCCTTTTTGACGCGGCCGAGGCGCCGGACTACGACGTCGTTGCGGGGATCGCGAGGTACTTCACCGGGTTTCCGGAGCGCTGCCATCATCCCAAAGAGGACCTGATTTTTCGGAAGCTTCAAGCGCGCGATCCAGAGGCGGCGCGAAGCGTGGGAGACCTGGAGGCCGAGCACGAGAAGATCGGCGACTTGGCTCGGCATTTTGAGGAAGCGGTCGACAATGTCCTGAGCGAGGTGGAAGTCTCGAGGCAGGCATTCGACGCCGTGGCCCGCCATTTCATCGAGGAACAACGACGTCATATGCGAATGGAAGAAGAGCGCTTCTTCCCGCTGGCGCGCGAAAGACTGACGCCCGAGGATTGGGCCGAAATCGACGCCCGCATCGTCGACGAGGACGACCCCCTATTCGGCGCCGAAGTCTCCGCGGAATTTGCAGCCTTGCGCAAAGATTTACTGAGGTGGGAAGTGGAAGACGAGCGCAAAGAGGACGATTGAACGCCACCTCTGTCACAGCACCTGGCGCGTCGACGGAAATGCGCCGCGAAGGATCCTCTCGGCGGTCCTTTCATGGCGTGGATATGACGATCGCCTCGTCTGTCCTTTTCTCTTTTCCTAGAGTGAGATGAGATCGCGCACGAGTGCTTGAGGCGAGAGCCCTCGCACTTGATCTACATCATGGCGAATGCGCCGCGACTCGCTGCCTCATCGCGTAATCCTCGGGCATGTGATGGGACGTCTCCGCAAATGCCGCTCACCCTGACATCGCCAGTCTTTGCCAATGGCGGAGAAATCCCCAAGCGCCATAGCTGTGAAGGAGAGGACGTTTCACCGGCCCTCGCCTGGTCCGGTGTTCCGGAGGGAGCCAGGAGCCTGGCTCTCGTCGTCGACGATCCCGATGCTCCGGATCCGCAGGCCCCAAGGATGACATGGGTTCACTGGATTCTCTACAATCTGCCCCCGGACACGACCGGCGTTCCGGAGGGGGCCAGTTCGGAGTCCTATCCGCCGGGGACCGAAGAAGGCCAGAACGACTGGAAGAACCTGGGCTATGGCGGCCCCTGCCCGCCGGTCGGTCGCCACCGCTACTTTCACAAGCTCTATGCGCTCGATGTCGTCTTGCCGGACCTGAAGGCGCCAACCAAGACGCAGCTCGAAGCGGCTATGGACCGTCACATCATTGCGCAGGCGGAGCTTGTCGGCACCTACCAAAAGCGCGGCTGACGGTGCGCGACGTGGCAGCTGGCATGCCGGTCTCGCCTCAAAGCTATGTGCACGGCGCGTGTGCGAGACCATTGCTTGGCGAAACCATCGGCACCAACCTAGAGCGGATCGTGGAGCAATGGCCCGACCGGGACGCCGTCATCGTATGTCACCAAGGCGTTCGGTGGAGTTACGCGGACTTAAACGACGCCGTCGATGAACTGGCCGCGGGCCTCCTGGCCATAGGCCTGGAGCCGGGCGACCGGGTGGGGATCTGGGCGCCGAACGGAGCCGAATGGGTCGCGACCCAGTTCGCGACGGCCAAGGCCGGCTTGGTTTTGGTCAACATCAACCCCGCCTACCGGCTTGCGGAGCTGGCTTACGCCCTTGACAAGGCCGGCTGTAGCGCCCTGGTCACCGCGGCCAGCTTCAAGACCAGCGATTACCTCGCCATGCTTCGCGAACTGATCCCGGAGCTCGACGGCGCCCGGCCCGGCGCCCTCGAGAGCGGCCGATTTCCTCGTCTGCGCGCGATAGTCTGCATCGGCGAGAAAGCCACCGCCGGCGTATTGAGCTATGCCGAGGTGGCGGGCGGAGGCGGGTCGGCCGAACGCGAGCGGCTCGGCGCGCTGGCCGGCCAGTTGCAGTTCGACGATCCAATAAACATCCAGTTCACCAGCGGGACCACCGGCACGCCGAAGGCGAGCGCCCTCACCCACCACAACATTCTGAACAACGCCTTTTTCGCCGCCGCGCAGATGGCTTTCTCCGAAGACGACCGCTTGTGCATTCCGGTTCCCATGTATCATTGCTTCGGCATGGTTCTGGGGAGCCTGCTGTGCGTCACCCATGGGGCCGCCATGGTCTACCCCTCGGCGGGGTTCGACGCCCGCGCGACGCTGGAGGCGATCGAAAGCGAACGCTGCACCGCGCTCCACGGCGTGCCCACCATGTTCATCGCCGAACTGGAGCAGCCGGAGTTCGGCCGCTTCGACCTATCCAGCTTGCGCACCGGCATCATCGCCGGGGCGCCGTGCCCTGTGGAACTGATGCACCGGCTCATCGATGAGATGCATCTGGCCGAGATCACGATCGGCTACGGCATGACGGAGACGGGGCCGCTGTCGTTTCAGACCTCGCCCGACGATCCGGTGGAGCGCCGCGTCGACACGGTGGGCCGCGTGTCGCCGCATACGGAGGTAAAGATCGTCGACGAGCTCGGGCGCGTGGTGCCGCGCGGCGAACCGGGAGAGCTGCTGACGCGGGGCTACTGCGTCATGCCCTATTACTGGGACGACCCAGAACGCACGGCCAAGGCAATCGACCGGACGCGCTGGATAGCGAGCGGCGACGTGGCGACCCTGGACGCAGAGGGCTATTGCCGAATCGTGGGACGACTCAAGGATATGGTGATACGCGGCGGCGAGAACATCTTCCCGCGCGAGATAGAAGAGTTCTTGTTCGAGCATCCCAAGATCGCCGACGTTCAGGTCGTCGGCGTCCCCGATCCGAAATACGGCGAGGAGCTGTGCGCCTGCGTCAAGCTGCACGCGGGCGCCGTTGCGGAGGAAGCGGAGATCCGTGGGTTCTGCGAAGGCAAGATCGCCCATTTCAAGATTCCCAGGTACATCGTCTTCGTGGAGGGTTTTCCCATGACCGTGACAGGCAAGGTCCAGAAATATCTTCTTCGCCAAGAAATGAGCGAGAAGCTGGGCTTGGGCAGGGCCAAGGCCTGATGAGCGGGGCCCGCCGTTCATGACGAAGGAGCGCGGCACGACCTGGACCACCGCGCGCTTCGCGGTGGAGTGCAGCGGCTACATGAACCCGGACGGGTCCCTCCGCGGCTCGCTTCCGGCGTTCGCCGAGGATCCGGCCTTTCTGATCGAGCTCTATCGAGACATGGTGCGGCTGAGAGCCTTCGACGCAAAGGCGGTGGCCTTGCAGCGAACCGGGCGCCTGGGGACCTACGCCTCGTCGCTGGGACAGGAGGCGGTCGCCGTCGGCGTTGGCACGGCGATGACGGCGGAGGACGTGCTCCTGCCCTCGTTTCGCGAACAGGGCGCGCAATTCTGCCATGGCGTCACCATGGTGGAGATTCTCCGTTACTGGGGCGGCGACGAGCGAGGCAGCGACTACGCCGGTCCGCGCGACGACTTTCCGATTTGCGTCCCCGTCGGAACCCATGCGCCGCATGCCGCAGGCGTCGCCCTTGCCTTCAAGCTGCGGCGCCAGCCGCGAGTGGCGGTTTGCATTCTGGGCGACGGCGCCACCTCCAAGGGCGACGTCTACGAGGCCATGAACCTTGCCGGCGTCTGGCGACTGCCGACGGTCTTCGTGGTCAACAACAACGGCTGGGCGATCTCGGTGCCGCGGGAAAAGCAGACCGCCTGCGAGACCTTGGCGCAGAAAGCCATCGCGGCCGGCTTCGCGGGCTGCCAGGTCGATGGCAATGACGTCGTCGCGGTGGTCGACGGCGCCCGCACGGCGATCGAACGGGCTCGCGCCGGCGAGGGACCTTTCCTGCTGGAAGCGCTCACCTACAGACTCGGAGATCACACGACCGTCGACGACGCCAGCCGCTACCGCGAGGATGCCGAAGTAAGCGCCCGTTGGAAGGAGGAGCCGATCCTTCGCCTGCGCCAGCACCTCCTCGAGACCGGCCGTTGGACCAAGGCGGACGAGGACAGGTTGCTCGCGGCGGTGTCGCGGGAGGTAGAGGCGGCGGCAGAGGCCTATCTCGCGACCTCGGCACGCCCGCCGGAAGCGATCTTCGATCATCTTTACGCCGCGCTGCCTCGGCAGCTCGTCGAACAGCGCAATGAGGTGGCGGAGCGCGGCCATGACTGAAATGTCGATGGTCGAGGCGATCGGGCTCGCTCACGCCCGC
>JAWWCG010000259.1:0-5743 GCA_033720555.1 Kiloniellales bacterium
GCGAGGGTACGGCCCGTGCCGACCCGGGAGAGCCCCTGCCGTCCACGCACTCGCCGCGGCGGGGGCTCTCTCAGCCCCCCGCCGGGCAAGCGAACGCCAGGCAAGCGAACTCTGTGCAAGAGAACTCTGTGCGATCCACCCCCGGGCACGCGAACGCCGGGCAAGGGACCTCCGGCGATGCGGAGTTGCAGCAGCTCGCCAGCGAGGTGGTCGGCAAGACCCTGGTCAACTCCGACGGCGAGGAGTTGGGCGAGATCGAGGACGTGGTCATCGACGACGGGGGCGACGCCGTCTACCTGATCGCCGCCGTCGGCGGGTTCCTGGGGCTCGGCGAGCGGGACATCGCCGTGCCCTTCCAGGACGTGGGCATGCATGACGACGCGGTGGTCCTGATGGAGCCCACGACCAAGCAAGAGCTGGAGCAGATGCCGCCCTATGAGGACGGCACCTACCGCAGCCTCAAGGCCGAGTAACCGGCCGGCGGATCGTCGCGGATCGTCGCGGTTCTTCCGGCGACGCTCGATGAGCCAAGCGAAAGCGAGATCCTTGCGGGGTCTCGCTTTCCGGTTCTTGCCGTGCGCCTTGCAGGGTCGCTCGAAGATCTAGCCGCCTGCGACCGGGCGACCGGCGCGGCCGGTGTCGATACTGGTGTCGCTACTTGAGAGACCGCGACTTCTGCAGCCTGTCCATCAGGTCGCCCAGGACCTTCTTGGTCTCGTCCGGCATCGACGGCGCGAGGTCGGAGAAGACGGCGCCGACCTGGAAGAAGATCGCCGGGAAGCTGTACTTCCGTTCCGACCACATGGTGAAGATCTGGTCTTCGCCCTCGTAGGCGTTGACGTTGAGAAACTCCGACGTCATCGGGGTCTCCAACTGCAGCAGCACGTGGCCGGTGCAGCTCTGCTGCAGCAGCCCGCTGCCGCTGGCGGTGATCGTCACCGCCACGTCCACCGCGCCATCGGGATTGTGGGGGACGTCCATGGCCGACAGCCGCGACTTGACCACCTCCGCGAAGGGTTCCGGGTCCTTCAGGCCGCACACATGGGCGTTCGGCGAAAAACGGATATCGATGGATCGGTAATACTGAACTTCCGAGGTGATATTCCGTGCCAGGGCCGGCGCGGTCACGCACAGCGCCGCGATAACGATCGCCAATCTCAACATTAAGACTCTCCCCCAATTTCGCTCGGCCGCCGAACGGCCGCCTCGACCAGTAGATCTTATAAGCCGTCGGGGCCGCGGCCATCAATAGCAGCGGCGGAGAACTCTGGCCGCGTCTTCGAGGCCCGCCGCGACGAGAGTACCGCATTCCGGCGCCATTTCTCGTCGATTATCCTTGCGCGACGGTGTGCGTGCGCTATCGCGTTCGCGCCGTGGCTTGCTGTAGGATAGGGCGAGTCGCCCGGGAATTGCGGTTTTGGGGTGGGGAAGCGGGAAGAAAGATCATGGCGAAGGTGAAAGGGCCGGGGGCGAGGCTCCGGTTGGGCGGCGGCTCGGAAGAGGATCCCCTCTTCATCACGCTTTTTCCAAATTCCGATGACGGCAGTGTGACGGTCGTCGAACCGCCCGTCATGGTCCGGCTCGACCCGCGTCATCGGCGGCAGGTCTATGCGAGCTGCATCGAAGCCCTCGAGGAGATGATTCAGGGGCTGCCGCGAAGCGAACCCACAAGATTCGCGTGATCGCCGCGGCGATGGACGCCGCGCCGGGCGCGCCGGCGCCGATGTTCGATCCCTTCGCCGGTGGCGCCCGCCAGCACGGGCCGCGCTTGGCGGCCGGCTTGGCGGGCTTCACGCAGGCAAACCGTCGAGACGGCCCCGAGGGGCCGTTTGATCGTCGGAGCATGATGTGAGTGTGGCGCGCGAACGCCGTGAGACTGGTTCGATCGACGCCCGAGCGGCGACGACCGGCTATTCGTCCTTCGCCTTCGTCACAATGACGCGGCCGCGGCCCCGCGTGACGAGATAACCGCCGCGCGGAATTCTAAGCGACTTTTCATCAACCAGCTTGAGCAGCGCGTCCGCGATCATCGCGGCGTTTTTATCCTCGGCGACGCTGTCATTTCCCGTGCTTTGTTTTTTCAGCCATTTGGAAAACGTTTCCTCGCCGAGTTTCTCGCCGACGGATTTGCGCAACGCGTTCAGTTTCCTCAATTCGCCTTTGGTAAGCTCTTTCGCGTCGAACCCCGATGCCGTCGCGGTTTCCTTGCGCTTCCCACTCGATTTTGCCTTGGGCTTTTTCGCCATTGATCTCGTTCTCCATATCAACGCTTCCAGTTAAGTTTCTTACGGTTCCCGCTGCAAATGTCAATTGAATGATACGCATGACGTCGATTAAATTTTCTGGTTTTCAAAATCTTCCCCGGGGCCGGCCGGAACCGGAAAGACGCGGCGGATCGCCGAAGCTCGCGGAGGCCGCCGAGAGGGGCCCACTAAACAGCGAAAGACGCCACGCGCTTCGACGCGAATCCTCGCGTCCGGCCAGCCGGTGTCGCGCGGTGCGCCCGGCGGGCAATGTCGGCGCGCAATGTCGGCGCGCAATGTCGGCGGGCAATGTCATGGAGCTGTCGCACGCGTGTGCGCTAATACCGCCACACACCCCCCCTGTTCCGCATTGCCTGTGAACCTGGCCCCGCGTTTCGCGGGGCTTCCTTTTTTTACGGGCGCGTTTCCACGGGCGCGTTTCCACGGGCGCGGTTTCAGGGACGCGGTGTCAGGGGCGCGCGCGGGTCGCCGCTCTTTGAATCGGCGGCGGCTCCTCCGGCGGCTCTTCCAGGGGCGGTGGCGGCGGCTTGTCGGGCGGCCGGATCGGCGGCACCCCCGGGATCGGCTCCGGCGGCGGCTCGGCCGGCGGCTTGGGGATTTGGGCGTCCAACATAAGGCGTCATAGATAGCACAGAAACGCACGGGCGAGGGGAGCACGGATCTTGCGGGCCTCGCCCGCCGTTGCGGGCCGGACCGTAGACCGGACCGGGGACCGGACTATGGACCGGACCGTGGGGGAGCCATTCATCGCGGATCCGCTCGCGGCCCGTCGATCGAGCGCTGTCTCGGCGCTGGGAATTCGCTAGAGTCCAGCGTTCTTGGCGGCAACTTCCGGAGCTTGGCTATGCGAAAACTCGCGCTTCTCGTTTCTGCCCTTATGGCCCTGCCGTTCGGCGCGGCCTCGGCCGAGGACGACATGGAGGCGACCGCTCGGCAAATGCTGGCGGCTTTTACCGACGCCGTGGTCGCCGGCCCCGACGCCGTCGCGCCGCTGCTGGCGCCCGAGTATCAGATCATGCGCGCCAACGGCGTGGGCTACGATCGCGACGGCTATATCGACAAGGTCGCCGCCGTCGCCGCCCAGCCCGACTATTCCCACGACGAGGTCGTCGTCACCGCCGCCGACGACGTCATGGTGGTGCGCTATTTCCTGACCATCAACGAGACGATCGAAGGCGCGTCGGTCGCGCGCCGGGCGCCCCGCCTGACGGTGTTCCGCAAGATCGGCGGCGCGTGGAAGGTGGTCTCGCACGCCAATTTCGGCGCCACCGATCCGCCTCGGTGAACCCGAGCCGGGTGATCGCGTCGGCATGGCGGCCGCCGCTCGCCACGGCTATCGCTCTTCCGCGCTTGAGTCCGCGCCCGAGACCGCGCCCGAGACCGCGCGCGGGTCCGGGGCCGCGCGCGGCGCCGCCCACGCCTGGCTGCTGCGAAGCCCGGCGACGAGGCGCGCCCCGAGCCACAGGGCGAAGGCGGCCGCCATGCCGGGCAGGCCCTCGTAGACGGCGTCATTGAGCCCGGCCTCGCGCCACAAGAGCGCGACGCTGAGGCCCGCGGCCATCATGGCGAGCGCGAGTCCTTGCGACGGCCGCTGACCCAGGGCGTGGAGGATGACCAGCGGCCCGATGGAGCAGGCGAGCGCCGACCAGGCGAAAATCACCAGCGTGAAGACGTTGGCCGAGGCGAAGACGGCGATCGCCACGGTCAGCACCACCACCGCCAGGGTGGCGAGCCGCTGGGCGGACTTGCCCCGGACCAGCTTTAGATCGTCGCTCAAGACCGCCGCGCAGCTCAGCACCTGGCTGTCGGCGGTCGACATGGAGGCGGCGAAGACGCCGCCGATGATGACGCCGACCGCCAGGCCCGGCACCAGGGTGTGGGCGAGCGTCGGCAAGGCGAGCTCGGCGTCGAAGCCGCCGGCGTCGGCGATGAAGACGCGGGTGGCGAGACCCACCAGAAAGGTCGCGCCCAGGAACAGGCCGCTCCAGGCGAAATAGTAGAGGCCGGCCTTCCAGGTGTTGCGCGCGTGGTCGAGCGCCATGAAGCGGACCATGACCTGGGGCTGGCCGGTGACGCCGATGCCGTTGAACAGCCAGCCGAAGGCGAACAGCGCCAGCGCGCCGAGACCGCCGAAGCGCGCCTCGCCGAGGTCGAGATAGCCGGGCGCGACCGCCTCCAGCGCGTCGAGGAAGCCGCCGACGCCCCCCGACGCGGAGACGGCCGTGCCGAGCAGCAGCCACATGGCGGCCATCATCAGGATCGACTGGCCGGCGTCGGTCCAGATCGAGGCGCGCAGCCCGCCGGCCAGGCAATAGGCCAGAACGACGCCCGCGCCGATCAGGGTGCCCGCCAAGAGGTGCCAGCCGAACAGCACCTGCAGGGCCTTGCTGCCGGCGTTGAACTGGGCGGCGGCGTAGGTGGCAAGGAAGACCAGGGTCAGCACGCCCACCGCGACGCGGAGCACGCGGTAGTCGCCGCCGTGCCACCGGCTGATCAGGTCGGCGAAGGTGAGGGCGCCGGTCGCCTCGGCCGCCCGCCGCACGCGGGCGTGGACGAAACTGAACGCCAGCAGATCGCCGAAGAAGAACCCGAGCGCCAGCCAAAGGCCCGACAGGCCGAAGGTGTAGATGTAGCCCATCAGGCCGATGAACATGTAGCCGCTGTACTTGGTGGCCGCCGCCGACAGCGCCGTCAAAGCCGGCGAGACCGAGCGGCCGGCCAGCAGATAGTCGGCCTGGTCGCGCCGCGCCCGGCGGGCCGACAGGAAGCCGATCAGGCTGAACAGCAGCAGAAAGCCTATGAACCCGGCAACCCCCATCGGATCCGTCCCGTCGCCCGCCTGGCTTGTCGCAGCCTCGGCCTCGCGCCGCCCGCCGGGATCAGCGCGCGCGCTCGAGCCGCAAGGTGCCGCTGAGCTGGGTGCGGCCGCCCCGCTCGATCGGCTCGATCCGCCGGCCCTGGAAGCCGCCGTCGCCCGACGCCCCGGCGAAGCGGCCGGAGCCGGAGACGACGCGGATCTGGGCGCCGACCTCGAAGCCCTCCGCGCCGGCCTCGCGCGCCTCGCCGTCGTAGACGGCGCGGATCTCCGATCCGTCCTCGAATTGCCAGAGGGCGTAGCCGTGGAACCGGCCGGAACCGTCGATCAGGTCGTACCAGCCGTCGTAGCGGTGGGTCGCGACCCGCCCGTCGGCGAAGTTCGCCAGCCCATGGAACGCGCCGATTCCGAGGACGTGGTCGTCGCGGCCGAGAACCGTCATGGCGTGGGAGTCGCGCACGTGCATCGCGGCTTCGTAGGTGAGCTCGATCATGGCCTTGCCCCGTTCGTTGACGTCGTTTGTCGCACCACCAGGTGCGGGTAGGCGGTGTCGATGATCACGCGGCCGCCGCGCCGATAGGGCGCGAAGAGGGCGTCGGCGCGCGCCTCGGCCAGACGCTCCAGATTGGCGCCGAGCAGGAACCGCAGGATGCGCCGCCGCGCC
>JAWWCG010000260.1:0-5734 GCA_033720555.1 Kiloniellales bacterium
AGGCGAGCAGCGCCTCGGCCTTGCGGGTGGGCAGAGCGATCCTCTGGCCGCTTTCGAGCCGCGCCTCGAAGCCGCCGAGCAGTTTGAGGTCGAACAAAGCCATGGGCGCTCCCCCTGGCCGTCGTGCGCAGGCGAGAGCCCACGCGGATCCGATACGCAAAACCGCCGCTCGAGCCGAACGACCGCCCGTCGCGCTCGACTGGGCACTGGTGGACTCAGGCGCCTCCTCGCGACGCGAGTTTAGCGCGTCCGAACACGCCGTCGGAAGGCGCGCCGGGGCGATTTGACGGATTTTTCACGGGCGGGGAGGGCCGTTTCTTCGGCGCGCGGCGCCCGCCGGGCGGCGCCGGGCCGGGTCGGGTGCTGCTCTCTAAGACCCCGGAAGACCCCGGCAAATCGGCATCCGGCACGCATTTGCCGCGAACTCGGCGAAAATCGCGGTTTTGACCAAATCCTTACGCTTTTCCGGCAAAGCTCTCACCCGGATGAACCGTCGCTTTCGGGAGAGAGGAGTTCCCATGACGCGTCTCAACCTTTACCGGCCGCGCGCGCTGACGAGCCTCGTGGCCTCCGGCCTGTTCGCGGTCCTGGTCGCGGGCGCGGCGGCCCCCGTCGCCGCCGATCCGCCGCCCTGGGCGCCGGCCCACGGCTGGCGCGCCAAGCACGACGACCGGTACGACGACAAGCACTACCACAAGCGCGATCACAAACATCGTCGCAAGCACGTCTACAAGCGCCGCCACGAGCACGACCACTACGAGCGCGAGCGCTACGCCGGCTACCAAGTGCCCTACGGGCTGGATCTCGGCCGCTGCAACCGCACCGTCCTCGGCGGCGTGCTCGGCGGCGCCGCGGGCGCGGCCCTGGGCTCCACGGTGGACAAGCACGACGGCCGCACGGCGGCGATCGTCGGCGGAACCATCATCGGCGTCCTGGTCGGCGGCGCCATCGGCCAGTACATGGACAGCATCGACCAGAACTGCATCGGCCAGACCCTGGAGCACGTGCCGGACGGCGAGACCATCGTCTGGCGGAATCCCAACGTGGGCGGGTCCTACCAGGTGACGCCGGCGGAGACCTACCAGCGCTCCGACGGCCGCTACTGCCGGGAATACATCACCGAAGTGATCATCGGCGGTCGCCGCGAGCAGGCCTACGGCACCGCCTGCCGGCAGCCCGACGGCTCGTGGAAGGTGGTGCGGATCTGACCGGCGTTACGCCAGACAGAGAGGGGAATCTCATGCGTCTCGCAGTGTCTTTCGCGGTGTCTTTCGCGGTGGCCTCGGCCCTGGTCGCGGCCGGCCCGGCCCTGGCCGGAAAGAAGAACAAGGCCAACGGCAAGGCCAAGCAGGCCGCCGGCGTCGAGCAGATCCTGACCCGGGCCGTGGTCGGCAGCCTGATCACCGCCGCCGAGCGCGCCATCATCGGCGATTACATCGATTCGAACCGGGGCGCCTTCGCCGGCGCCCAGGCGCTGCCGCCAGGGATCGCCAGGAAGGTGGCACGCGGCGGCGCCTTGCCGCCGGGCATTGCCAAGAAGACCCTGCCCGGCGGCCTCCTCGACCGGCTGCCCGAGCGCCCGGGCCAGGAATGGCGGGTGGTCGGCGTCGATCTCCTGATCGTGGAAATCGCCACCGGCGTCGTCGTCGACGTCTTGAAGGGCGTGCTGAAGGGCTAGCCGCCCTTACGCCGCCCTCGCGCCCCCGTCAGACCGCCGTCAGACCGCCGCCGTCAGACCGCCGTCACGCGGGTTCGCCTTGCTCGCCGCTTTCCCGGCGCGCGGGCGCGCCGGCCAGCTCGCCCGTCAGCTCGGCCCGCAGCCGCGGCAGGGCCTGCGGGTACTCGCGCTGCAGGAAGGCGATCAAGTCCTCCCGGACGCGGCAGCGCAGGTCCCAGGCGTCGCTCGAGTTGCGCGCGCCCATGAGCGCGCGCAGCTCCATGGTCCGGTCGCTCGCGTTGGTGACCTGCAGGCCCCAGACCTCGCCGTCCCACAGGTCCGAGCCCTCGAGAATCTCGCGCAGCTTGCCGCGCACCCGCTCGACCGGGACGGTGTAGTCGGTATAGAGGAAAACCGTGCCGAGGATATCGGCGCTCCTGCGCGTCCAGTTCTGGAACGGCGTCTCGATGAAGTAGGTGAGGGGCACGATCAGCCGCCTCAGGTCCCAGACCCGGACCACCACGAAGGTCATGCGGATCTCCTCGATCCAGCCCCACTCGCCCTCGATGATCACCACGTCGTCGATGCGGATCGGCTGCGCCAGCGCGAGCTGGATGCCCGCCAGCAGGTTGGACAGCACGGACCTCGCGGCGAAGCCGGCGACGATGCCGGCGATGCCCGCCGAGGCGAACAGCGTGACGCCGATCTGCCGAACCGCGGGAATCGCCATCAGGATCACGGCCGCGGTGACGATGACGATGATCGCCGCCACCACCCGCTGCAGCACCCGCACCCGCGTGTGGATCTCGCGCGCCCGCAGGTTGTCCTTCGCGCTCAGGTCGTAGCGCGCGGCGACCACGTCGTCGATGGTTCGCGTGAGGCTGTAGGCGAGCCAGCCGACCGCCGCCGTCAGCGCGACCGTGAGCGCGCGGGTGACGCTGCTTGCGATATCCTCCGAGAGATCGAGGGCCGGCACCACGAGCATCAGCGCCACGATCGCGACGATGAAACGCGACGGCTGCCGGCCGTGCGAGACCAGGGAGTCGTCGATCACGCTGGACGTCCGGGCGGCGACGCGCTGCAGGACGGCGAAGACGAGCCAGTGCGCCAGCAGGGCGACCGCGATGGCGGCGACGGCAATCGCGCCGACGTACGGCACCTGTTCCAGAAAATTGGAGATCTCGGCTTCCACCATGACACCCATGGAGGATCGGTTGCTAGGACGCGAGCGCCTCGCGCCGATCGGGCGGCGATCGCGCCGGCCGCCGGGGCGCGCCGCCGCAGGGAGAACGATCGCCGGGGGACGTTGCGGGCGACCTATGCCTAAGGGCTCGCGGCGATGGGTTCAAGCCCGTCGTGATCCGACGCCCCCCGCGAGCGGGGCCGCCGGCGGCCCGGGTCACGCGGCCGGCATGTGGAAGCCGGGCGTCGAGAGCGACAGCGCGACCTCCTCCTCGGTCATGACCTCTTCGATCTCTTCGAACAGCGGCGAGCTGAGATAGCGCTCGCCGGTGTCCGGCAGCATGGCCAGGATGACCGATCCGGGCTCGGCCTTCTCGGCGATCTGCATGGCGACGGCGAAGGTCGCGCCGCCGGAGATGCCGGTGAAGATGCCCTCGCGCTGGGCGAGCTTCTTCGACCAGTCCATGGCGAGCGGCCCGGGCACCGGGATCAGCTGGTCGTAATAGCCGTCGTCGATCGCCTCCTGCAGCACCAAGGGGATGAAATCCGGCGTCCAGCCCTGGATGGGATGCGGCTCGAAGGCCGGATGGCTCTCGTTGGGCGAGCCGTCGTCGTTGCGGCCCTGGGCGCGCCCGCTGCCGACGATCTGCGCGTTGGCGGGCTCGCTCAGGACGATCTTGGTCTCCGGCCGCGCCTTGCGCAGCACGCGCCCGACGCCGGTCACGGTGCCGCCGGTGCCGTAGCCGGTGACGTAATAGTCGAGGCGCTCGCCCTCGAAGTCGGCCAGGATCTCGCGGGCGGTGGTGTTCTCGTGGATCCGGGCGTTGGCCGCGGTCTCGAACTGGCGGGCGAGGAACCAGCCGTTGGCCTCGGCCAGCTCCACGGCCTTCTGGTACATGCCGAAGCCTTTTTCGGCACGCGGCGTCAGCACCACCTTGGCGCCGAGGAAGCGCATCAGCTTGCGCCGCTCGATCGAGAAGCTGTCGGCCATGGTGACGACCAGCGGATAGCCCTTGGCGGCGCAGACCATGGCGAGGCCGATGCCGGTGTTGCCGCTGGTCGCCTCGACCACCGTCTGGCCGGGCTTGAGGGCGCCGCTGCGCTCGGCCTCCTCGATGATGCTGACCGCCAGGCGGTCCTTGACCGAGGCCGCCGGATTGAAGAACTCCGCCTTCACATAAATCGTTACATCATCCGGCGCGAGGGCGTTGATGCGGATGCACGGGGTGTCGCCGATGGTGTCGACGATGCCGTCGTAAAGGCGGCCGCGTCCAGCGGTGGTGCGTGCGTCCTCTTGGGTCATCGCGGTCTCCCGGGTCGCTGTTGCCGGTCGGTGAGCGGTCGGTGAGCGGTCGGTGAGCGGTCGGTGAGCGGTCGGTGAGCGGTCTGTGAGCGGTCTGTGAGCGGTCTGTGAGCGGTCTGTGAGCGGTCGGTGCGCTTTGGTAGCAAAGCGGCGGGCGCCTGGATAGTCGAATCTCCGCCGGCCGGCGCCCCGAGGCGCCGAGCCGCCGCCGCGCGGGCCGGCTGGAATTGCGCGGATTTGCGAGTTGGCGACGGCCCGATCCGGCGCTCGCGCCCGTCCGCCACCCCTTTCCCTCCCTCGGGCTCGGCCTATATAGTGCCGGCAAGTAGACATCCAGGAGTCCCGACAGAGCAGCGGGAAGGGAGGATCATCCATGTCCGCAGACGTTCACGCGGTCGCCGCCGCCGGCGCGCCGCGCCTTTCCGATATGAGCCTGTTCCGCCAGCAGGCCTTCGTTGACGGTGCCTGGATCGACGCCGATTCGGGCGAGACCATCGAGGTGACGAACCCGGCGAACGGCGAGGTGCTGGGCACGGTGCCCAAGCTGGGGGCGGCCGAGACCCGGCGCGCCATCGAGGCGGCCGAGCGGGCCTGGCCGGCCTGGCGCGCCAAGACCGGCAAGGAACGCGCCAACATCATGCGCAAGTGGTACGACCTGATGATGGCCAACCAGGAGGACCTGGCGGTCCTCATGACGCTGGAGCAGGGCAAGCCGCTCACCGAATCCCGCGGCGAGATCGCCTATGGGGCGAGCTTCGTCGAATGGTTCGCCGAGGAGGCCAAGCGGGTCTACGGCGACACCATCCCGCCGCACCAGGCCGACAAGCGCATCGTCGTCATCAAGCAGCCGATCGGCGTGGTCGCGGCGATCACGCCGTGGAACTTCCCCAACGCCATGATCACCCGCAAGTGCGCGCCGGCGCTGGCCGCCGGCTGCCCGGTTGTGATCAAGCCGGCGACGGCGACGCCCTATTCGGCCTTCGCCCTGGCCGAGCTGGCCGAGCGGGCGGGCCTGCCCAAGGGCATCCTCAACGTGGTCACCGGCTCGTCCGGCGCGATCGGCGGCGAGCTCACCGCCAATCCGATCGTGCGCAAGCTCTCCTTCACCGGCTCGACCGAGGTCGGCAAGCTGCTGATGCAGCAGTGCGCCGAGACCGTGAAGAAGGTGTCGCTGGAGCTCGGCGGCAACGCGCCCTTCGTGGTGTTCGACGACGCCGATCTCGACGCGGCGGTCGAGGGCGCGATCATGTCCAAGTTCCGCAACACCGGACAGACCTGCGTCTGCGCCAACCGCATCCTGGTGCAGGATTCGGTCTACGACGCCTTCGCGGCCAAGCTGGCGACCGCGGTCAAGGCGCTCAAGGTCGGCCACGGCCTGGAGGAGGGCGTAAGCCAGGGCCCGCTGATCGACCGCGCGGCGCTGGAGAAGGTCGAGGAGCACCTGGCCGACGCCACCGGCAAGGGCGCCAAGGTCATGGTCGGCGGCAAGCGCCACGAACGCGGCGGCACCTTCTTCCAGCCGACCGTGCTGACCGAGGTGACGCCGGAGATGAAGGTGACCCAGGAGGAGACCTTCGGGCCGCTCGCCCCCT
>JAWWCG010000261.1:0-5718 GCA_033720555.1 Kiloniellales bacterium
CGCCAGGCATTTGATCTGCGCTAAGAAGTTAGCTAAACTTAACTCTTAGAATGACCGAGTGGCTGCCGTCGCTGAACGCTCTCAGGGCCTTCGAGGCCGTCTCGCGCCACCTCAGCTATCGCAAGGCGGCGGCGGACCTGCATGTGACGCCGGCGGCCGTGAAGCAGTTGGTCCAGAGCCTGGAGCGGAGCCTCGACCGCAGCCTGGTGCGGCGCGACGGCCGCGGGCTGGCGCTGACCGAGACCGGCGCCGCCGGCCTCGCCGAGCTTCACGACGCCTTCGACCGGCTGCACCGCGCCGTCGCCAAGATGCGCCGCGCCGAGCCGCGGCAGTCGCTGACCATCACGGTCGAGCCCTCGTTCGCGGCGACCTGGCTGATGAAGCGCCTAGCAGCCTTCAAGGCCCTTTGCCCGGACGTCGACGTGCTGATCGACGCGAGCATGCGCGCGGTCGACCTGGCGCGCGAGGACACCGACATCTGGATCCGCTACGGCGGCGGCGCGGCGCCGGGCCTCGAGGCGCACCGGCTGTTCGACGACGACTTCCTGCCGGTCTGCGCGCCGGGGCTCGCCGCCGGACCGCCGCCCATCGCGCGCCTCGCCGACCTCGGCGCGGCGACGCTGATCGAGATCGACATGACGCCCTGGCCGGACGACTGCCCGGACTGGGAGTCCTGGTTGCGCGCCCTCGGTGCCGCCGAGATCGGCGGGCGAAGACGCATGCGGTTCAACGACTACACCGTGGCGCTCCAGGCGGCGATCGCCGGTCAGGGCGTCCTGCTCGGCAGCCGGCCGATCGTGCAGGACGCCCTCGACGCCGGCCTGCTGGTCGCGCCGGTGCCGGAGAGCGTGAAGATCCGCCTGGGCTACGACGTCGTGACCACCAGGGAGGCGCTCGCGCGCGCGGAGGTCGCCCTCTTCGTCGATTGGATCCGCGCCGCCGCGGCGCCGGACAGCGCCGGTTAGCGCCGGGCCGCCTCAGGCGTGATCGGCGCGAAACGCGCGAAGCCGTTCGACCAGTTGGTCGCCCGGCATGCCGATCGCCGACAGCGTGTAACGGCGCACCGGCCCGCTTCCCTCGATGGACGAGGTCTTGCCGAACAGCGCCCAACTGTCCTCGGGCAGGCGAAGCGTCAGGCGCGCGTAGGTCGACTGCGCGCGGAAGACGGCGATGTCGAGGACGTCCGCCCACGGGGCGAAGACCACCCGACCGGCCGTCGTCACCAGGAACAGTCCGCGCGGCGTCGCCGCGAGATTGATCCAGGCGCGCCAGTCTTCCGGGCGCAGGTAGATCAGCACGCCAAGGCAAGCGCCGAGGGCGAGCGCGCCGCCGAGCACCGTCGGCAGATGGCCGTGGCCCAGTCCGGCGACGAAGGCCGCGCCGCCGAGCAGGCCGCCGATCACGAGCAAGGCCGTGGCGAAGCAGCGCAGCCAGAAAGGCGCGCTGTAGATGAACCGAGGCTCGGGCAGCGTGGCCAGCTCGAATTGCGCGCTGTCGCTCCGCATGGCGCCGCTCGCGATTGCTAGGAGACTTGCGCCCCAGGTCCTAACGCGGCGAGGCTTTAGAAATGGTGTAGCCCCGGAGAAGACGGTGTCCCGGAGAAGACGGTGTCCGGCTCTAGTAGAGGTGTTGGCCGCCGGTGACGAAGATCTCGGTGCCGGTGACGTAGCCGAAGTCGTCGGTGCACAGGCGGTAGACGGCCGAGGCCACCTCCGCCGGCGTGCCCATGCGGTGCATGGGAATGCGCGGGATCAGGCTCTCGTACTCCTCGCCGATCATGGCGGTCTCGATCTCGCCCGGCGCCACGGCGTTGACCCGCACGCCGAACTCGGCGAACTCCACCGCCATCTCGCGGGTGAGCGCCGAGAGCGCGGCCTTGGAGATTGAGTAGGCCGAGCCGGCGAAGGGATGGATCTGGTGGCCGGCGATCGAGGTGATGTTGACCACCGAGCCCCGCCCCTTGCGCAGGGGCACGGCGAAGCCGCGCGCCAGCGCCAGCGGCGCGAAGAGGTTGAGCTCGAAGACGTGGCGCCAGCCGTCGAGGTCGCCGTTGAGCACGCCCAGGCGCTCCTTGAACGGCGTCTTGGGCGAGACCGCCGCGTTGTTCACCAGGGCGTTGAGCGCGCCCGCGCCGAGCAGCGCGCTCGCCTCGGCGACGAAGCCTTCGAGGCTCTTCTTGTCCGCCAGGTCGGCGACGATGTGATGGGCCCAGTTCGGGTCGCGCTGGCATTCCGCCGGCACCGCGTCGCGCGAGCAGGTGATGATGCGCCAGCCCTCGTCGCTGAAGCGCTTGACGGTGGCGTGGCCGATGCCGCGGCTCGCGCCGGTCAGGATCATGGTGCGGCTTTCGCGCGCTTCAGGCTCCGGTTCCATGGCCGATAGTTTAGCCCAAGCGGCCGCCGCCGAAAGACCCTGAATCTCCTGGCGGTACACCGAGGACATGCTAGGATGCCGCGCTCAATCATAAGAAAGGGAGGCATCCACAATGACGAAAAGGCGGGATTTCCTTAAGGCGGCTGGGCTGGGGAGCGCCGCCGCCGTGGCGGCCTCGACGCTGCCGGCGCCTTATGTCAAAGCGCAGACTCAAATCAAATGGCGCCTGCAGACCTATGCCGGCGTCGCGCTGGCCGAGCACGTCGTCAAGCCGGCGATCGACGCCTTCAACAAGGTCGCGAACGGCGAGATGGTGATCGAGCTCTACACCGCCGATCAGCTCGTGCCCACCGGCGAATTGTTCCGCGCCATGCAGCAGGGCACGATCGACGCCGTCCAGAGCGACGAGGATTCGATGGCGGCCCCGGTGGATGTCTCCGTCTTCGGCGGCTATTTCCCCTTCGGCCTGCGCTACAGCTTGGATGTTCCTGTCCTCTTCAACCAGTACGGCCTCAAAGAGATCTGGGAAGAGGCCTACAGCGAAGTCGAGAACGTCACCTGGCTCAGCGCCGGGTCGTGGGATCCCTGCCACTTCAACACCACCAAGCCGATCAGGAGCCTCGAGGACCTCAAGGGCCTGCGGGTCTACACCTTCCCGAGCGCCGGCCGGTTCCTCTCGCGCTTCGGCGTGGTGCCGGTCAACATCGCCTACGAGGACGCCGAGGTCGCCGTCCAGACCGGCGAGCTGGACGGCATGGCCTGGTCGGGCATCACCGAGGATTACACCGTCGGCTGGGCCGACGTGACCGACTACTTCCTCACCAACAACATCTCCGGCGCCTGGATCGGCTCGTTCCTCGCCAACACCGAACGTTGGAACGAGGTGCCGGATCACCTGAAGACCCTGTTCCAGCTCTGCATGGACAGCTCGCACTACTACCGGCAATGGTGGTACTGGGGCGGCGAGGCGCAGCTTCGCGTCGAGGGCACGAAGCTGGAGCTGACCTCGATTCCCGACGCCGAGTGGCAGACCGTCGAGGACGAGGCGCAGAACTTCTGGACCGAGATTTCCGCGGAGAGCCCGAGAAGCGCCAAGGTCGTGGAGGTCCTCAAGAAGTACAACGCGATCATGCGAAAGGCCGGTCCACCCTACCGCAGCGCGTAATCCCGGCCGTCACGGCCGAAGCGACCGGTCCCGGCGGCTGTCGCGATGAGCGGCGGCCGCCGGGACTTTCTCGCCCGAGAAGGCAACGAATCCGGGATGCACCTCGAACCAGCGACAAAGCCGTGGCGCCGTTCGGCGGCACGGCACGCATAGGGCCTCGCAGTGCCGAAGGCGATCAGGACCTACGTGCGCGTCGTCGACGCCGTCAGCCGCGTGGTCGGCCGCTTCGCCATGTACATGATCTTCGCCATGATCGGCCTGCTGCTCTATTCGGCCATCACCAAGGCCTTCTTCATTCCGCCGATCTGGACCTTGGAGATGGCCCAGTTCGCCATGGCGGCCTACTACATTCTGGGCGGCGGCTATTCCATGCAGCTCCAGTCCCACGTGCGCATGGACCTGATCTATGAGCGCTGGTCGACCAGGGGCAAGAGCTTCGCCGATTCGATCACCGCGTTCTGCCTGATCTTCTATCTCATCCTGCTGCTCTACGGCGGCCTCTCCAGCACCGACTACGCCCTGCAATACGGCGAGAAGAGCTTTTCGTCGTGGGCGCCGCCGATGGCGCCGATCAAGATCATCATGACCTTCGGCATCGCCCTCATGCTGCTGCAGGCCATCGCGATCTTCTTCAAGGACCTGGCCAGGATCCGCGGGCTCGACATGGATCCGAGCGGGGAGTCCTCGCCATGAGCTACGAGATGATCGCCCTGCTGATGTTCTCGTCCATGCTGGTCCTGCTGATCACCGGCCAGCGGGTGTTCGGCGCGATCGGCTTCGTCGCCGTGGCGGCGGCCCTGTGGCTGTGGGGCGACGGCGGCTCCGAGATGGGCTTCAGCGCCAGCATCAAGTTGATGAAATGGTATCCCATGCTGACGCTGCCCATGTTCATCTACATGGGCTACATGCTGTCGGAATCGCGCATCGCCGACGACCTCTATCGCATGTTCCACGTCTGGTTCGGCCCGGTTCACGGCGGCCTGGCGATCGGCACCATCGGCCTCATGGTGGTGATCTCCGCGATGAACGGCCTCAGCGTCGCCGGCATGGCGATCGGCGCGACCATCGCCCTGCCCGAGCTGCTGCGCCGCGGCTACGACAAGGTCATGGTCACCGGCGTCATACAGGCCGGCAGTTCGCTTGGCATCCTGGTGCCGCCGAGCGTGGTCCTGGTGCTCTACGGCATGATCGCCCGCCAGCCGGTCGGTCAGCTTTGGCTGGCCGGCGTCTTCCCCGGCCTGATGATGGCCGGCCTCTTCGTCGCCTATATCGCGATCCGCTGCATGATCCAGCCGAAGCTCGGCCCGGCCCTGCCGGTCGAGGAGCGTCAGGTGAGCTGGGGCTACAAGCTGCGTTTGTTGCAGGCGGGCCTCATTCCCCTGTTCATCTTCTTCTGCATGACCGGGCTTTTCCTGATGGGGATCACCAACCTGACCGAGAGCTCCGCGGTGGGCGCGACGGCGGCGACCCTCGCGGCGCTGGTCAAGGGCCGGCTCACGCGTCAGGTGATGGAGGACACGATCCGCAAGACCTTGGGCGTGAGCTGCATGTTCATGTGGATCATCCTGGCCGCGCTCTGCTTCGGCGCCGTCTTCGACGGCCTGGGCGCGGTCAAGGCGATCGAGTCCTTCTTCATTCAGAAGGCCGGACTCGGGCCGTGGGAAATCCTCATCATGATGCAGATCTCCTACCTCGTGCTGGGCATGTTCCTGGACGACACGGCCATGCTGGTCATCGTCGCGCCGCTCTACGTGCCCCTGGTGGGCGTGCTCGGCTTCGACCTGGTCTGGTACGGCGTCCTCTACACCATCACCTGCCAGATCGCCTACATGACGCCGCCCTTCGGCTACAACCTGTTCCTCATGCGCGCCATGGCGCCGCCGGAGATCTCGCTGGTGGACATCTACCGCTCGATCCTTCCCTTCGTCCTGGTGATGTGCGCCGGGCTGGCGATCGTCATGCTGTTTCCCGAGATCGCCATGTGGTTGCCCAACTATCACTACGGGAGATAGGGCGCCGCGCCAGCGGGCTCCGGTCAATGAGGCCGGTCAATGAGGCCGGTCGGTGGGGCCGGTCGGTGGGGCCGGTCAATGGACCCGATCAGCGGGCCATGAAGACCGGAAGCCTGGCCTTTGCGGTCACGCTTTGGGTGACGCCGCCGAGCACCATTTCGCGCAGGC
>JAWWCG010000262.1:0-5693 GCA_033720555.1 Kiloniellales bacterium
CTCGCCCGCCGCGGCGGCCGCCCTCTGGGTGTCGCCGGGCGCCGCCGCGCCGTCCCCAGCCGCACCGTCCGCGGCGGGCGCCGGCGCCGGGGCGCCTTGAGCCGCGGTCTCGACCCTCGCCGCGGTCTCGTCCTTCCAGGCGCTCAGCGAGGTCTCGAAGGCGGTGAAGCGGTCCTCGATGGCCGCGGTGTCGATGGCCGCGGTGTCGCCGGCCTGCGCCGCGACCTCCTCGACCCGAGCGGTCAGCGCGTCGAGCGCGCCCTTGGCTTCCTCGGCGGCCGCCTTGGCCTCGCCGGCCGCGGCCTCGGCGGCGGCGGACGCGCCGCCCTGCTCGTCGAGCCGGCTCTCCAGCGCGGCGAGGCGCTCTTCCAGCGGGTCGAGGTCCGGTGCGGCCCACACGCCGATCAAAAAGCCCACGACCAGGATCGAGACGGCGATGATGGTGGTATACTTCGGAATCTTCGACATTGTCCTGCTCCCCCATGGCTGTGCCTCGAAGGGCGCTGCCTTCCCGGGGCGGATCATAGCAGGCAAAAGCGTCGCTCGTCAGGCGGCAAGTCGCAATTGGGCCGGGGCGGCCGGGGAACGCAAAACCCGGCTGTCGGAGCGCCCGGGCCGCCCCTGCCCGCACCACCCCTTCCCGCGCCGCCCCTGGCCGGGCCGCCCCTGCCCGGACCCTCGGCGGGCGCGGCGGCTCAGGCGAGGCCGTCGTAATAGGCCTGCAGCACCTCGACCACCTCCTTGCGGCTGAACTGCTTCGGGATCGCCTCCTTGTTGGCGAACATCTCGCGCAGCCGCGTGCCCGATATGGCGAGCCGGTCCTTGGCGTCGTGCGGGCAGGTCTTGCCGGTCGCCATGGCGTCGCACCGGTAGCAGAAGAAGGTGATGTCGATCTTCAGCGCCTCGATCGCCATGCTGCCGGCCGGCAGGGTGTCGAAGATGTGGTGCGCGTCGAACGGGCCGTAGTAGTCGCCGAGCCCGGCGTGATCGCGGCCGACCACCAGGTGCGAGCAGCCGAAGTTCTGGCGGAACACCGCGTGGAGCAAGGCCTCGCGCGGGCCGGCGTAGCGCATCTCGATGGGATAGCCGGCCTGGATCACGGTGCCGGGCAGGAAGTAGTTCTCGACCAGGGCGTCGATCGCCCTGACCCTGACCTCCGCCGGAATATCGCCCGGCTTGAGCGCGCCCAGCACCTGGTGGATCAGCACGCCGTCGCACACCTCGATGGCGATCTTGGCCAGGTATTCGTGGCTGCGGTGCATGGGATTTCGCGTCTGGAAGGCGGCGACCTTCGACCAGCCGTTGGCCTGGAACATGGCCCGCGTCTCGGCCGGCCGGTGATAGAGCCCGGGATAGGTCTCGGGAAAATGCCCCTCGGAGAGCGCCTGGACCGGCCCGCCCAGATTGACCGCCGGCTGCTCCATGACCTTCCGGACCCCGGGGTGGTCGGTGTCGGTGGTGCGAAACACCTCCCGGCATTCCAGGGCGCGGTCGATGGCGTACTTCTCCTTGACCGTCTGGACCGCCAGCACCTCGCCGCTGGCCTCGTCGACCAGGGCGACCTCCTCGCCGAGGGCGATCGAGCAGGCGAGCGCCTCGTCGCACGACACGGTGATGGGGATCGGCCAGAACGTCCCGTCGTCCAGCCTCATGTCCGTGCAGCAGCGCCGCCAATCGGCCTCGCCCATGAAGCCGTCGAGCGGCGTATAGGCGCCCATCGCCAGCATGAACAGGTCCGAGACCTCGCGGCTCGACAGCGGGACCTTGGCGAGCTTGCCGGCCCGTTCGATCTCGTCGGCGCGCTCGGTCTTGGGGATCAGCAAGGGCTTGAGCGCGCCGCCGCCGTGCGGTGGGACCAGTGTCGACATGGATGGGCCTCTCCTCGGACGTTCTTTTGCTTTCTCGGCCCTTTCTTCGCGGGCCACGGAATCGCGCCGGCAAGCGGCGACGCGCGCGCCCCGCCATGCCGGCTCGGCCAGGCGGCCGGCCGCCCGCGCCAGTCTACCGGAATGCGCCCGTTGTCCCGCAAGCGCAAGCTGCTTGGAGCGGGTTTGGCGCGACTTGGCGGGGTTTGGCGGGGCCTGGCGAGGCTTGGCCGGCGGCGCCGGGCGGCTCAGGCGCTCCTGCGGCTTTCGGCCAACTCGAGCCCCTTGTCCCACTTCATGTCCTTGGCGAAGCGCTCCAGTTCGTCGTCCTTCATATAGACCGTGTGTTCCGGGCCGGGATAGCTGCGCGCGCGCACGTCGCTCATGTAGTCGCCGATGACCCGCTCGAGGATCGGGATCAGGTCCTCGTAGATCTTCGAATGCCGGGGGACATGCTCCTCCCACAAGTGGAACAGGTCGGACGAGATAATGTGCACCCCGTGGGCCTTGTTGCCGGCGCCCAGGCTGATGACCGGCACCGGCAGGGTCTCGGTCAGGTACTGGCAGACCTCTTCCGTCGTCACCTCGCAGAGGATGGAAAAGCATCCGGCGTCGACGAAGGCCTGGGCGTCGTCGACCAGGCGCTTGGCGCGGTCCGCCGTCTTGCCCTGGGCGATGAAGCCGCCCAGTTGCGGCATGCGCATCGGGGTGATGCCGATGTGGCCCTGGACCGGGATCCCCGCCTTGACGATGGCCTCGATGTTGCGGGCGTGGTGCTGGTTGCCCTCGCACTTCATCACTTCGGCGTTGGCCTCGTGCACGAAGCGCCCGGCGTTCTCGACCGCTTGGGCCTCCGAGACGTGGAAGCTCCAGTACGGCATGTCGACCATGCGCAGGCCGAACGTGCTGCCGCGATCGATTGCCTGGGCCATCATCATGACCTCGTCGAAGCTGACCGACACCGTGCTCTGATGGCCGAACAGGATCATGCCCCCGGTGTCGGACACGCACAGGATGTCCATGCCCAGCCGATCGGCGACCACCGCGGTGCGGTAGTCGTAGGCGGCGAGCTGGGTAATGGCCTCGCCGTCTCGCATCTTCTTCATGAGCTGGGGAATCGTTACTTTGCGGCGCTTCTGTTCAGCCATGTCGTCCTCCCGATCGACGGATTGCGGCGGGCCGTTCTTCGGGCCGTGCCGTCACCGGGAATGGTAGCCATTCGGGGCCCCGAAGAGAAGCCGTAACTTATTGATAGAATTAGCAAATATCCTGATAGCCCAGGGCTTTCTGGGGGCTCAGGGGGCCGCGAGATGGCCATAGCCCAGGCGGATCACCATGGAGAGCCCGACCAGCACCAGCACCCACGAGAGCAGGCGGCGCAAGGTGGCGGTGGGAACCGCGTGCGCGGCGCGCGCGCCGAGCGCCGTGCCGCCGATCAGGGCGACGGACAGGATCGCGGTGGCGCGCCAGTCGACGACGCCGTAGGCGATGTTGCCGACCGTCGCCGAGGCGGCGATCGGCACCTGCACCGCCTGGCTCAGGCCGACGGCGGTCAGCGCGGGATAGCCCAGCGCGACCGTGATCGGCACCAGAATCAAGGGCCCGCCGGTGCCGGTCATGGCCGAGCCGATGCCGGTCATCGCGCCGATCAGGAAGAGAAAGGGCGGCGCCAGGCCGGGGTCCGGCTTCTCGCCGCGCGCCGCGTCGCGGCGCATCGCGTGCACGCCGGCAAAGACGATCAGGGCGGCGATCAGCGCCTCGAGCCAGACGCCCGGCGTCACCGAGACCGCGAAGGCGCCGGCGAAGGCCGCCGGCACCGCGCCCCCGACGATCCAGCGCGCGTCGCGCCAGACGATGGAGCCGCGGCGCGTGTAGATGGTGACGCCCACGGCGCCGCTGAAGATGTAGCACACCATGGCGACCGCGATCGCCACGTGAATCGGCACGTCGAACAGCAGGGCCATGCTGGGAACCAAGAGCACGCCGCCGATCCCGACGCAGCCGATCAGCGCGCCGACGCCGACCCCGAGCCCGAACAGTCCGACCATCTCCATGGCGGTCATGACGCGGTCCCGGCGGTCTCGGCGGCGGCGCCCGGGCCGTGGCACATGCGCTCGTCTGCTGCGCGCCGGCGCCGGCGCCATAGCCTCGTCTGCATCGTCCGGGTCATCTGGGTCACCGATTCCCCCCTCTTTCGAAGTAGACGAAATGGTCTAGGCGCTTTATCTATGAAGGGCGGCCATCGATAGATTTCGCCAATAAAAAGATAGGTCCCGGCAAGGCCGCGGACCGTCAAAAGGTCGGACGGGGAGACGCCATGCTCTTTCGCCAACTTCAGTATCTCGTCGCACTCAGCCAGGAGGGCCATTTCGGCCGCGCGGCGCAACGCTGCCACGTGTCGCAGCCGAGCCTGTCCAGCGCGGTGAAGCAATTGGAACTGTCGCTGGGCGTTCCGATCGTCATGCGCGGCCGGCGGTTCCTGGGATTTACCCCGGAGGGCGAGCGCATCGTCGAATGGGCCAAGCGGGTGACCGCCCAGCGCGACGCCATGATGGTGGAGTTGTCGCGCATGCGTAAGAACCTGGAGGGCCGGATCCGGATCGGCGCCATGCCGAATTCCTCGCCGGTCCTGCCGCTGTTCTCGCGGGCGCTGGCCGAGCGCCATCCCGGCGTCGACGTCGATATCCGCTTCCTCGGCATGGAGGAGACCCGCCTGGGGCTGACCAGCTACGCGCTGGACGTCGGCTTCACCTACACGGAATCGGACTCGCTGGCCGACCTGAAAGCCCTGCCGGTCTACGACGAGCGGCTCAGCCTGCTGGTGCCGGAAGACTCCGAATGGGCGCTGCGGGACGAGATCACGTGGCGCGAGGCGGCCACGCTGCCGCTGTGCCTGCTGGACAAGAGCATGCACGAGCGCCGGATCGTCGACGAGGCCTTCGCCCAGTGCGGCTGCATGCCCCAAGCCATCGTCACGGCGTCGGATTCCATCCTGAACCTGATCTTCCACGTGATGTACGCGGGCCTCATGACGGTGGTGCCGACCCACTTCGCGCAGCTTCCCGGCCGGCTTCCGGGCACCAAGTCGGTCCGCCTGATCGACCCCGAGGTGACCCGCAAGGTCGGCCTGGTCTGGTCGCCGACCGAACCGACCATGCCGATGGCCAACGTCATGGTTTCGATCGCCAAGCAACTGCGCAAGGACGGCGTGCTGGAGCGCCGCCTGGGCGAGCTGGCTCAGTAGCGGGGCCGCCGCGCTCACCGGCCGCCCGCCCTCTCCAGGCGCCGCGCCGCGCGCCGGCGCCAAGCGGCGACCGCCAGCCACAGCAGCGCGACCAGTAGCGGGCCAGCCAAGAGATTGGCGGCGACGATGCGGCGCCCCAAGGCGTCCACGTCCTCGCGGATTTGATGGCGGATGTCGCGCAGCGCGCGCCGCGTGCTCAGGTATTCCTCGCGAAACGCAACGATCTCGTCCTGCACGGACTCGGGCAGAAGGGACAGATCCGAAACCCCGTCCGCCTCCACCGCATTCGACATTCGCGCCTCGACCTCGTTCAGCCGCGCCACCAGCGCCTGCTCCTGGTCTCTCAGCCGGGCCTCGGCCTGGCGAAACAGCGTCTGCACGCGGGTGAAGGGGCGCTGGACGCGGCCGCGCGAGCGAATCGCGATCAGGGAGCGGTCGCCGCCGGCGTATTCGATCATGTTCTGCAGCAAAGATAGATTGTCGTTCAGGGGCCGGACGACGGTCTCCCCGCCGACCTCGGCCGCTTGCACGGAGAAGGCGTCGAACACCCAGTCGACGTCCGCGACGGCGATGACCACCGGTGC
>JAWWCG010000263.1:0-5690 GCA_033720555.1 Kiloniellales bacterium
CATCCGCGGGTCGTCGCGCCGCTGGCGCAGGATCTCGGCCAGCGGTTCGGTCAGGAAGGCATAGATCGGCTCGGCGAAGAAGAAGCAGACCAAGAACGCCACGAATAGGGCGACCACGCTCTTCAGCAACCGCGAGCGCAGCTCGACCAGGTGATCGAGCAGCGGCATCTTGTGGGCGTCGACCGAGTCGTCCGTCATTCCCGGCCAATCCCGTCAGGCAGACTTTTGCGAACCGTCGGGTTCGGCCGGCTCCGGCTCCGCGGTCTTCGTCTTGGTGTCGGCGCCGGGCTCCGCCGGCGGCGTCACGGAATGCGGCGGCGCGACCTTGACCGGATGCTTGACGACGGTCGCCTGGGCCGCCGGTTTCGCCGGCCGCGCCTCGCCATTGCTGCCCGCGGGGCTGCCCACTGAACTGCCCACTGGGCCGCCCGCCGGACCTCCCACCTGGCCGGGCGCCTCGGCCGCGGCGTCAGCAGTGGAGTCAGGCGTCGCGCCGGGCTTGGCGCCGAGCTTGGCGTCGGGCTTGGCGTCGGGCGCGGCTTTTTTGGCCGGCTTGCCCGCGCCGCCGGCCGGCGTCTCGGCGCTCATGGACGATTGCAGGTCCCGCGCCTCCTGCTCGACGCTGCCGGTCGGGTCGATGGTGTCCATTACCATCTTTTTCGGATTGGCGAGGCTGCGGCCGCTGTCGAGCAGCTTCTTGGCATCCTCCAGGTCGGCCTCGCGCGCCATGTCGTCGAGCCCGCGCTGGAACTCGCGCGCCAGGGACTGGGCCTTGCGCACCCATTGACCGACGGTCCGCAGGACCCGCGGCAATTCTTTCGGACCGATGACGATGAGTGTCAGCAAGGCGATCACCGCCATCTCGGACCAGCCGATGTCGAACATGGCGACGCCTCAGCGATGAGCGGTCGGTGGCGAAGGCCGGCGCGGCCTTAGCTGTTGACGGCCTTCTTGTCCTGTGCGTCGCTCGCCGCCGAGGAGGTCGCGGTTTCCTGTTCGATCGATGGTTGATCCGATTCCGCCACGTCGTTGTCTTTCTTGCCTTCTTCCTTCAGGCCCTTCTTGAAGGCGTTGATTCCCTGGCCCATGTCGCGCATCAGCTTGGGGATCTTGCCGCCGCCGCCGAACAGCACCAGCACGACCACCAGCACGATCAGCCAGTGCCAAATCGAAAAGGTTCCCATCCCAAACGCTCTCCTTGATTGCCGGGCTTTTCTCGACCGAGAGGCGGACTATGGCAAAAAGCCAAGGGACCCGCAACTTTAGCCCATCTTTCGAATATCCGTATCAACCCGTTATTTAGCGTCCCCGGCGGCGAAAACAAAGGCCTGACTGCGGTCCAGGTGCACCGACAGGACCTGATTCTCCTGCGGCAGGAAGCGGCCGGGCACCCGCGCGTGCAGGTGAAGGTCCTCGCCGTCGCAGCCGTCGACGCTCAAGTGGACCAGGCTGGTGCGGCCCAAGAGGCGCGCCGCCATGACCCGCGCCCGGCCGCCGCCGTTCTCCTCGCCGTTGCCCTCGCCACCGGCGCCACCGGCACCACCGGCACCGGCGCCGCCGCCGGGCGGCGCGGGCTGCAGCTTGAGCGCCTCGGGCCGGATCAAGACCTCGACCGCCGAGCCCTCGGCCAGGCCGCTGGCGTCGATCTCGCCCAGCACCGTCGCCACCCGGCCGCGCCGGACCCGGGCGTGCAGCCGGTTGATATCGCCGAAGAAGCCGGCCACGAAGGCGTCGGCCGGCGCGTAATAGAGGTCGGCCGGCGGGCCGGCCTGGAGGATGCGGCCCTCGTGCATGACGGCGATGCGGTCGGCCATGAACATGGCCTCCTCCGGATCGTGGGTCACCATGAGGGTGGCCGCGCCGCTGTTCTTCAGCACGTGGAGCGCGTCGTCGCGGACTTGGTTGCGCAGGCGCACGTCGAGGCCGGAGAACGGCTCGTCGAGCAGCATGATGCGCGGCTGCGGCGCCAGGGCCCGGGCCAGCGCGACACGCTGCTGCTGGCCGCCCGAAAGGGTGTGGGGAAAAGCCTCGGCCTGCTCGTCCATGCCGACCTGCCGCAGGGCGGCGGCGGCGCGGGCGTGGCGCTCGGCGGCCGGCAGGCGGCGCAAGCCGAACTCCACGTTCTGCACCGCGGAGAGATGGGGAAAGAGGGCGTAGTCCTGGAACATGAGGCCGACGTTGCGGTCTTCCGGCGGCGCCTGACGGCGGCCGTCGGCGATCACCCGGCCGTCGATCAGCACCCTGCCCTCCTGCAGGGTTTCCAGGCCGGCGGTCACCCGCAGCACCGTGGTCTTGCCGCAGCCCGAGGGGCCGAGCAGGCACATGAGCTCGCCGGGCGCCAGGGCGAGGCTCACGTCGCGCACCGCGCGGACCGCGCCGTAGGCGTGGCTCACGTGCTCCAGGCTCAGGGCGTCTGTCGTCACGGGCGTCACGAGCGTCACGGGCGCGCAAGGCCGTCGCATGGCCGCGCGCGATCGGCGCGCCGTCGGCGAAACGCGCCGGGTTTGCGTCTGGCTCCAATCATGGTTCTCGCACTCGACTATAGCGGTCTGGGCGGCGGTCTCAGCGGCAGTCTGGGCGGCGGTCGCGGCGTCGAGCGCGAATCTGACACCACTAGGCAGCGAAAGAAAGCCCCGCCGGATCGCGGCCGAACGCGGGCGAGGCCGCAAATCTCACTGGCGCAGGGCCGCGTAGGGGGGACCCTTCAATCGGCCCGGCTTGCTCGCCGGGGCCGGCCGCTCCTCGGTTTCGGGCTCCGGCTGCCTCGCCTCCGCGCCGAGCGGCCTGCGGAAGGTCAGGAGCCTCATGAAATCCGCCACGCCCTTACCAATCCGACAAAAAAAATCCTTCCACCCACGCATACGGCTCCCCCGGACAATACAGTTCGCTCTAAATAAACCTTGTCCTGAATATACTTTGCGCTTTGACGGAAATTATAAATCGAAGGCGCTTGGCGGCGGAAGAGTTTTTTACTTAAAGTCTTTGGTTAACCCCATGAACTAGCGGAAAAAACGCTTGGTCGTCAGGGGCACTCCCCGGCGGCGAGACGCCGCCGGCCGCTCGGCGCGCTCGCGCCTCGGGCTCCAAGGCCGTGAGCAAGGTCGGGTCCCCGGCGCCGGTCCCACGTCGGGCAAGTCGACGAGACGAGGAAGCCAAGCCGCTCCTCAGCCGCCGCGCGAAGCGCCCCCGACCACGGCGTCGTCGCGAAGGCTCTCCTCTGGGACGCCCTCCTCTGGGACGCTCTCCTCCTCGGGGGGAGCATTCTCGGGGGCGACGTCCTGGGGCGTGACGTGCTGGGGCGCGCTCTCCGAGTTGTCCGGCGAGTCCTCCGGCGAGTCCTCGGGGTCCTCCGCCGGCGCCTCGTCCTCGGGCACCAGCTCGTCGCCGAAGTCCGCCGCCAGCGGCTCCTCCCCAGACTCCTCGCCAATCTCTTCGCCGGTCTCTTCGGCCTGCTCGTCGGCGGCCTCCTCGCCCGCCTCGTGCTCGGCGGCGAAGTCGGCCAGTCGCCCGCTCGCGTTGAGCGCGGCGATCGCCGGGCGGGCGTCCAGCAGTCCGGCGGCCTTCAGCTCGGCCAGTCCCGGCAGGGCGTCGAGGCTCTCCAGGCCGAAGTGGTCGAGGAAGTCGTCCGTGGTACCCCAGGTCACCGGCCGGCCCGGCGTGCGCCGCCGCCCCTTGGGCCGAACCCAGCCGGCCTCGAGCAGGCTGTCCAAGGTCCCCTTGGAGAGCGCGACGCCGCGGATCTCTTCGATCTCCGCGCGGGTCACCGGCTGATGGTAGGCGATGGTCGCCAGCGTCTCGACCGCCGCGCGCGACAGCTTGCGTTGGCTTTCGGTCTCGATCTGGAGCCGCCCGGCCAGATCCTCGGAGGTCCGAAACGCCCAGCGCTGATTGACGCGCACCAGATTGACGCCGCGCCCCTCGTAGTCGGCGCGCAGCCGGTCCAGCAGCGCCGGCAGGTCGGTGCCCTCGGGCAGGTGGCGCGCCAGGGCGGCGGGGGCGAGCGGCTCGGCGGAGGCGAACAGCAGCGCCTCGACCAGCCGCAGCTCGTCGGGCAGGGTTTCGGAGGGCTCGGTCATGGCGTTTCCTTCGCGCTGGCGAGATAGATCGGCCCGAAAGCGCCATCCTGGCGGATCCGCAGCTCGCCTTCCCGGCAGAGCTCGAGGCTGGCGGAAAAGGTGGACGCCAGCGCCGACTTCCAGAGCAGGCTGCCTTCCAGTTCCCGCGGCAGAAAGCTCGACAGGGTGCGCCAGCCCGGCACGTGGCCGAGCAGCCCGCGCAGGCGATGAATGGCGCCGTCCACGGTGTAAAGCTCGGTCGGCGGAATGTGCAGATCGCTCCCCTCGACCTTCGTCGACTGGCGCGCATAGGCCTGCAGCAGGTCGTAGAGCTTGGCGTCGTAGCGGACATGGGTGACGGTGCGCAGCGGCTCCGGCGCGCCGCGGGCGAAGAACTCCCGGCCCAGTTGGGCGCGCGCCATGAGCCGCTCGCCCGCCTCCTGCATGGCTTCCAGGCGCTGGAGCTGAAAGCGCAGGGCCGCGGCCATCTCGGCGCCGGTGGGCTCCTCGCCGTCGGCCTCCTCCTCCGGCAGGAGGAGGCGCGACTTGAGGTAGGCGAGCCAGGCGGCCATCACCAGATAGTCGGCCGCCAGCTCGAGGCGCAGGTGCCGGGCCTCGCGCACGAAGCGCAGATACTGCTCGGCCAGCTCGAGGATCGAGATGCGCGTCAGATCGACCTTCTGCTCGCGGGCGAGCTGCAGCAGCGCGTCGATCGGCCCTTCGTAGCCGTCGAGATCGAGCCGGAAATCCTGTCCGCTGGGCGCCGGCTCGCGCCGGTCTTCCTCGAAAGGTTGGGCTTCGCTCACAAGAACATCTCCGGGTGGGTGCCGGACAAAGCCGAGAAGAAGGGCCACAGCCAATTGATGGGGGCCCAAATCAACCACTGGAACAGCTGTAGGTCTAAGCCGATCTGGCTGCCAAGCCAAGGCAAGAGGAACAGCCCGCCGATCAGGATCAAGAGCCCCCAGCGCTCGAGCCGGGCCAGCGGCAGCGCGAGCGCGCGCGGCAGCACGCCGACGGCGACCCGCCCGCCGTCCAAGGGCGGCAGCGGCAGCATGTTGAGCACCGCCAGGATCAGGTTGATCAGGATCGACTTGGCCAAGGCCGCGCCGAGCCAGGCGGCGAGCACGCTCGAGGCGAACGGCAGCAGATGGAACCCGAGCGCCGAGGCGGCCGCCAGCACCAGGTTCGACGTCGGGCCGGCCGCCGCCACCAGGACCATGTCGCGCCGCGGCCGATTGAGCCGCCGGAAGTCGACCGGCACCGGCTTGGCCCAACCGAACAGGAAGCCGCCGGCGATGAACAGCATGGCGGGCAGCACCACCGTGCCGAAGGGATCGACGTGCTTCAGGGGATTGAAGGTCACCCGGCCCAGGCGGTGGGCGGTGTCGTCGCCGAGCCGCCAGGCGACATAGCCGTGCGCCGCCTCGTGCAGGGTGATGGCGAACAGCACCGGCAGGACCCAGGTGGAGGCATCATACAGCAGGGAGGCGATGCCCTCGCTCAAGACGAGGGCCCCGGCCGGCCCTCGCTCCGGACCCCGCTCCGGCCTTCGGCGAGGTCGAGGACCGGGGCCAGAAGCGCCGCCAGTTCGCCCTGCATGTCCCGGCGCCGGTCCGGATCGAGCGGTGCCGG
>JAWWCG010000264.1:0-5687 GCA_033720555.1 Kiloniellales bacterium
ACAGGATGGTCGTGATCCCGCCCATCAGCAGCATGTTGGCGTATTCGCCCAGGAAGAACAGGGCGAAGGTCATGGAGGAATATTCGACGAAGAACCCGGCGACCAGCTCCGACTCCCCCTCTGGCAGGTCGAAAGGCGCGCGGTTGGTCTCCGCCAGGGTCGAGATGAAGAACACCACGAACATCGGCAAGAGCGGGATGCAGAACCAGAGGTTCTTCTGCGCCATGACGATGTCGGTCAGGTTCAGCGAGCCGACGCAGATCAGCACCGTGATGATGACGAAGCCCATGGAGACCTCGTAGGACACCATCTGCGCCGCCGAGCGCAGCGCGCCGAGGAAGGGATACTTCGAGTTGGACGCCCAGCCGGCCATGATCACGCCGTAGACGCCGAGCGAGGAGATCGCGAAGAGGTAGAGGATGCCGACGTTGAGGTCGGCCAGCACCCAGCCCTCGTCGAACGGGATCACGGCCCAGCCGATCATCGCCAGGATGAAGGTCAGCATGGGCGCCGCCACGAACACCACCCGGTTGGCGCCGGCCGGCAGGATGGTCTCCTTGCACATCAGCTTGACGGCGTCGGCGATCGGCTGCAGCAGGCCGAAGGGGCCCACCACGTTGGGGCCCTTGCGAAGCTGCATGGCGCCGATCACCTTGCGCTCGGCGTAGGTGAGATAGGCGACCGCGACCAGCAGCGGCACCAGGATCGCCACGATCTGCGCGACGATCACGATGCCCGGCCAGGCGTAGCCCTGCCACAACTCAACCATGGGTGCCGGTCGCCTCCCCCCTGTCGCGCTCGATCAGCGCCGCGGTGCACGCCGCCATGGTCTCCGAGGCGCGGCTGATTGGGTCCGTCATGTAGAAATTGCGGATCGGCGAGGCGAAGGCCACGGCGTCGACCGGCCCCGCGTGGCCGAACGCGCCCCACTCGGCGGGCTGGATCTGGTCGACCGCCGCGAACAGGCGGTGCTCGCGGATCAGCCGCTGGCGCAATTCGCCCAGATTGTCGTAGGGCAAGGGATCGCCCAGGACCCCGGACAGCGCCCGGAGGATGGTCCAGTCCTCCCGCGCCTCGCCCGGCGGGAACACCGCCAGGCGGCCCAGCTGGACCCTGCCCTCGGTGTTGACGTAGGTGGCGTTCTTCTCGGTGTAGGCCGCGCCTGGCAGGATGACGTCGGCGCGGTGCGCGCCGGCGTCGCCGTGATGGCCCTGGTAGATCACGAAGGCCTGGCCGAGGCGGGTCATGTCGATCTCGTCGGCGCCGAGCAGGAAGACCGCGTCGATCTCGCCCGCCTCGCAGCCGTCCAGGATGCCGGCCAGGTCGCGCCCGCCGGGGCCCGGCAGGAAGCCGAGGTCGAGCCCGCCGACCCGCGCCGCCGCGGTGTGCAGGACATTGAAGCCGTTCCACCCCTCGCCCACCATGCCGGTGCCTTCCGCGATCTGGCGGGCGAGCGCCAGGATGGCGGCGCCGTCGCGGCGGGCAAGCGCGCCCATGCCGAGGATCAGGGCCGGGCGCTCCGCCGCGCGCAGGGTCTCGGCGAACGCCCCCTCGCCGTCCGCCAGTTGCTGCACGCTCTCCGGGCCCGCGCCCAGATATTCGGTCTCGTAGGTCAGGTCCACCGGCTCGCCGATCACGCCGGCCTTCATGCCGCCCCTGAGGAACGCCTTGCGCAGCCGGGCGTTGACCAGCGGCGCTTCCCAGCGCGGGTTGCTGCCGATCAGCAGCACCGCGTCGGCCCGCTCGATGCCGGCGATGGTGCTGTTGAACAGGTAGCCGGCGCGGCAGCCGGCCTCGAGCTTGGCGCCGTCCTGCCGGCACTCCAGGTTGACCGAGCCGAGCGCCGCCATGAGGTCCTTGAGGGCGGTCATGGCCTCCACGTCGGCGAGGTCGCCGGCGATCGCCGCGATGCGCTCGCCGGCCAGGCCGGACAGCCGCGCCGCGATCGCCTGAAAGGCCTCCGCCCAGGTGGCCGGCGCCAGCTTGCCGTCGGCGCCGCGCACGTAGGGCCGGTCGAGGCGCTGGCGGCGCAGGCCGTCGCAGGCGTGGCGGGTCTTGTCGGAGATCCACTCCTCGTTGACCGCCTCGTGCAGCCGCGGCAGGACGCGCATGACCTCGCGGCCGCGCGCGTCGACGCGGATGTTCGAGCCGACGGCGTCCATCACGTCGACGCTGTAGGTCTTGCGCAGCTCCCAAGGCCGCGCGTTGAAGGCGTAGGGCGCGGAGGTCAGCGCGCCGACCGGACAGATGTCGACCAGATTGCCGGATAGCTCGGAGGTGACCGCCTCCTCCAGGGTGGTGATCTCGACCTTTTCGCCGCGGTTGAGCAGCCCGATCTCCTCGACCCCGGCCACCTCGGCGGCGAAGCGCACGCAGCGGGTGCAATGGATGCAGCGGGTCATGATGGTCTTGATCAGCGGGCCCATGTACTTGTCCGGCACCGCCCGCTTGTTCTCGGCGAAGCGGCTGCGGTCGTAGCCGTAGGCCATGGCCTGGTCCTGCAGGTCGCACTCGCCGCCCTGGTCGCAGATGGGGCAGTCGAGCGGGTGATTGATCAGCAGGAACTCCATCACGCCCTTGCGCGCCTTCTCCACCGTCGGGGTGTCGGTGTGGATCACCATGCCGTCGCCGACCGGCATGGCGCAGGAGGCGATCGGCTTCGGCGCGCGCTCCATCTCGACCAGGCACATGCGGCAGTTGCCGGCGACCGACAGGCGCTCGTGATAGCAGAAGCGCGGAATCTCGACGCCGGCGAGCTCGCAGGCCTGGAGCACGGTCAGGCCGTCCGGCACCTCGATCTCGCGCCCGTTGATGGTCAGCTTCGCCATGATCCCTCGATCCCGCGCGCCGGACCCGGGCCCGGCGCTCCTCGCTTCGCTCTGCCGCTCACTCTGCGGCGGCCCGGCGGGCCGCCTTGTAGTCCTTGATGCGCCGCTCCAGCTCCGGCCGGAAATGGCGGATCAAGCCCTGCACCGGCCACGCCGCCGCGTCGCCCAGGGCGCAGATGGTATGGCCCTCGACCTGATGGGTCACGTCGAGCAGGGTGTCGATCTCCTCCGGCTCCGCCTCGCCCCGCACCATGCGCGTCAGCACCCGGTACATCCAGCCCGTGCCTTCGCGGCAGGGCGTGCACTGGCCGCAGCTCTCGTGCATGTAGAAGTGCGACAGGCGCGCGATCGCCGCGACGATGTCGGTCGACTTGTCCATCACGATCACCGCCGCGGTGCCGAGGCCGGTGCCCGCCTCGCGCAGCGAGTCGAAATCCATCAGGATGTTGTCGCAGACCGGCTTGGGGATGCAGTGAACCGAGGAGCCGCCGGGGATCACCGCCAGCAGGTTGTCCCAGCCGCCGCGCACGCCGCCGCAATGCTCCTCGATGAGCTGCTTCAGCGGGATGCCCATCTCCTCCTCGACGTTGCACGGCTGGTTCACGTGCCCCGAGATGCTGAAGATCTTAGTGCCGGTGTTCTTCGGCCGGCCGAGCGAGGTCCACCAGGAGACGCCGCGGCGCAGGATCTCCGGCACCACGGCGATGGTCTCGACGTTGTTGACCGTGGTCGGGCAGCCGTAAAGGCCGACCGCCGCCGGAAACGGCGGCTTGAGCCGCGGCTGGCCCTTCTTGCCCTCGAGGCTCTCCAGCAGCGCGGTCTCCTCGCCGCAGATGTAGGCGCCGGCGCCGCGGTGCAGATAGATGTCGTAGTCGTAGCCGGAGCCGGCGGCGTCCTTGCCGATCAGGCCGGCCTCGTAGGCCTCGTCGATGGCCTGCTGCAGGTGGACCGCCTCTTGGTAGAACTCGCCGCGGATATAGATGTAGCAGGCGCCCGCACCCATCGCGAAACCGGCCACCAGGCAGCCCTCCAGCAGCCGGTGCGGGTCGTAGCGCATGATCTCCCGGTCCTTGCAGGTGCCGGGCTCCGATTCGTCCGCGTTGACCACCAGATAGGCCGGCCGGCCGTCGCTCTCCTTCGGCATGAACGACCACTTGATGCCGGCCGGGAAGCCGGCGCCGCCGCGCCCGCGCAGCTCGGATTCCTTGATCAGGTCGATGATGGTGTCGCGGCCGAGCGCGATCTGGTCCTTGGTGTTGTCCCACACGCCGCGCCGGCGCGCCCCGGCGAGGCGCCAATCGTCCTGGCCGAAAAGGTTGGTGAAGACCCGGTCCTGATCCTTCAACATCACTCGGACCCTTCACGATCAGAGGCTTGCGAGCCGTCCTTGACGGAAGAGTCGAGCAAAGTCGTCGGCCCGCCGGCGGCGCACGAGCCCTGCCGGCCGGTCTGCGAGCCGCTCGCCACCGCCTTGCCGGCGCCGAGCTCGGCGACGATCTCGGCCATGCGCTCGGGCGTCAGGTCCTCGTAGTAGTCGTCGTTGATCTGCACCATGGGCGCGTTGGCGCAGGCGCCGAGGCACTCGACCTCCACCACGGTGAACTGGCCGTCCGCCGTGGTCTCGCCGAGGCCGACGCCGAGGGCGTCCAGGCAGGCCCGGGTGATGTCGTCGGAGCCGCGCAGCCAGCACGGGGTGGTGCGGCAGACCTGGATGAACTGGCGGCCGACCGGCTTGAGGTTCAACATGGTGTAGAAGCTGGCGACCTCGTGGGCGCGAATCGGGGCGATCCCCAAGAGGTTCGCCACGTACTCGATCGCCTCGCTCGACAGCCAGCCGCCGTTCTGCCGCTGGGCGAGATCGAGCAGCGCGAGGATGGCGCTCGCCTGGCGGCCCTCAGGATAGCGGGCCATCGCCTGCTCGGCCTTGGCCATGGTCTCGGGCGTGAAGGCGAACTCGCCGGACTCGCCGGCGCGGTGGCTGGTGGCCCTCATCGGTCGATCTCGCCGAACACGATGTCGAGGGAGCCGATCACCGCCACGCTGTCGGCCAGCATGTGGCCGCGGCAGAGGAAATCCATGGCCGCGAGGAAGGCGTAGCTGGGCGCCCGGATCTTGCATTTGTACGGCTGATTGGTGCCGTCAGACACGAGATAGACGCCGAACTCGCCTTTCGGCGCCTCGACCGCGGAATAGGTCTCGCCGGGCGGCACGTGATAGCCCTCGGTGTAGAGCTTGAAGTGGTGGATCAGCGCCTCCATGGAGCGCTTCATCTCGCCCCGCTTGGGCGGTGTGATCTTGGTGTTCTGCACGTAGACCGGCCCGCCCGGCATTTTCTCGATGCACTGTTTCATGATCTTGACGCTCTGGCGCATCTCCTCGATGCGCACGAGATAGCGGTCGAAGCAGTCGCCGTTCTTGCCCACCGGGATCTGGAAGTCGAGGTCCTCGTAGCATTCGTAGGGCTGCGACCGGCGCAGGTCCCACGGCACGCCCGAGGCCCTGAGGCACGGGCCCGAGAAGCCCCAGTCGTAAGCGTCCTCAGCCGAGATCACACCGATATCGACCGTGCGCTGGCGGAAGATCCGGTTGTCGGTCAAAAGCGTCTCGAAATCGTCGATCAGCGGCGGGAAGGTCTCGCAGAACTCGGCGATGTCCTCCAGCAATCCGGCCGGCAGGTCCTGGTGGACGCCGCCCGGACGGAAATAGGCGGCGTGCAGACGCGCGCCGGAGGCCCGCTCGTAGAACTCCATCAGCCGCTCGCGCGCCTCGAAGCCCCAGAGGATCGGCGTCATCGCCCCGACGTCGATGGCGAAGGTGCAGATGTTCAGCAGATGGTTCAGGATGCGGGTGATCTCGCTG
>JAWWCG010000265.1:0-5671 GCA_033720555.1 Kiloniellales bacterium
CCCCTAGCATAGGATGGCATGGGTGGCCGGGCGGGGGTGTGGGCCGGTGCGATTCCACGTGAGTGGAAAATGCTCTAGTCCGGCTCCCGTGCCGCCTTGCGATCGCCGGAGGCCGGGCCGCGGGGCCAGCCGAGTTCCGTCGCGATCATCGCGGCCTGGGTCCGGTTCGCCGCCTTGAGCTTGTGCAAGATCACCTTGACGTGGGCCTTGACGGTGCTTTCCAGCAGCCCGAGATTGCGCGCGATCTCCTTGTTCGACAGCCCGTCCATCAGGAGATCCAAGGTGTCCCTTTGGCGCTGGGTCAGCAATCTCAAGGGATTCTCGGCCGCCAGGCTGGCCAGGGACTCGGGAAGCGGATGCGCCGCCTTGTTCACGCTGGAGATCACCACGGACGGGATATAGGTCTCGCCCGACAGGACCAGGGATATCGCGTTCTTGAAGACCTCGTCGGTGGCCGATTTCAGGATGTAGCCTCGAGCGCCCAGCTCGATGGCGCGAATGACGTTCGCCGGCTCGCAATAGGCGGACAGGATGACCACCGGCGTTCGCCCGGCCCGCTTGACGAACCGCTTGGTGTCGCCGATTCCCGCCATTCCGGGCATCGACAGGTCCAGGAGCAGAAGGTCGAAGGGCGAATCGTCAGCCAAGAGCTCGAATGCGAGTCTCGCATCGGGCGCGCTGACCACCTGCGCCCCCGGATAAAGCTGGGCGAGAAGCAGCGTCAGACCCTTCTGAAAAAGGGCATGATCGTCCGCGACTAAAATTCTCATCCCCTTCGGTCCCTCGAAACGCCCGCACGCAACACCGCAGGCACGGCCCGTAGAGCCGGGTGGCGTTCATCTGGATTTTCGCCCGTTCGTGGAACAATACCCCAAGCTATTGATGGCGAACAGCCGCTAGGCCGGCCTTGGAGGGCGCCGGAGCCGGCCGGAAATCTCTGGCGGACGGGCGCTCACCGCAACAAAAGCATCGCGACCAGCAGGACCAGCGCCGAGGGAACCAGGAGAACGATTTGCGCCGACGTCTCGCGGCACTTCTCAATCGTTTCCTCTTCCAGCCTCAAGCGCTCGCCGAGCAGCGATTTGAGCCGGTTCCGAGTTGCCGCGGAGAGCGGCCGCCCCGAGCCGAACGATTCGACATCGAGCGTCTTGCCAACGCTCCAGGAGACCTTGCGCAGGAGGTCGCGGGGTCTCGTGTCGGACAGATACGCGGTCGACCTCAGGAGATGCAGGTCGTGTTCCCATTCCGCCGAGGACACCTCGCCGTTCTCGCGCCGGTCCAGTCGTGGCTCGCCGGATAGTCCATCGACATGGCCAGAATACCGCACGCTCGCACCTCCGAAAGAGACCCCGACATCGCCGCGCCGCCCGGCGACGCGTGCGCGATTGAGGGCGGGCTCCAAAGTTGCCCCGCCCGCTGAAAATGATAGACCGCGGGCGGTCCAACGCTACGGTGCAATATAGGGATGGGCCCCCGAACGGAGGAGGCCTGCCTCCCACTTTCAAAGGATTGGGCCGGCACGGTCTCCATCGTGAAGGACGGCCGTTTCACGGCACATCCAAGCGAATAGGCCCCCTCCGAACGGGCGTCGATGGAGCGAATGAGACGCGGCGGCCGATGGTCGGTGGCCGCTCTGAAACGCGTGGACGCCGCCGGGTCGGAAATCCATGTGCGAATCCCGGGGCCATCGCCACGCAATCGGATCATGCCGGGCAGCCGGACGCCTCTCGGTCCCGCGGCTTAAGGGTTCAAGCGTAGACGCGGCGCACCAGGTGCATGCCGACAAAAAGCGCGCCAATGGAGCAGATCACCGAGGCCAAGACATAGCCCGCGACCAGCTCCAAGCGGCCGCGCTCGTAGAACACGGCGACGTCGAGCGAGAAGGTGGAGAAGGTGGTGAACGAGCCGAGGACGCCGACCACGAGGAAGAGGCGAAGCTGCAAGTCTACGGTCCAGGCCAGCGCCATGCCCTCGATCAACACGCCCATAATGAACGAACCGACAAGATTGACGATCAGCGTGCCGCCGCCGGTGCCGAAAAGCGGGCCGGCCAATACATAGACGAGATACCGGAGCACGGCGCCGACGGCGCCGCCCGCGGCGACCGCCAAGAGGTCTTTCATGAGTCCTTCCCAGCGGGTCGGCGCCGCAGGCCGATCGCTAGTGGCCGATCGCTAGTGGCCGATCGCTAGTGACCGATCATCCAGGGTCTTCCATGACCGTGGCTACACCCGTGGCCGCCGTGGCGGTGCGGGTGGGCATGGCCATCGTGGCTGTGGCTCTTCTTCTTGACCACCTGCGGCTCGTGCGCTGCCTTCTCGTTGCGGGCGTGCGCGATTCTGGCGTTGCCCGGCATAGCGGCCAGATAAGGCGCGGAAAGGGCGCGTGGCGCCAGGTTGCCGCAGCGATCGCAGCCGACGGGTTCCAACGACTGGCTCATGCTCTGCCAGCCCTCGAACTCGCCGCAGGTCTCGCAGATGTAACTGTATAAGGGCATGTGCGACGCCTCCTCGTTCGAAGTACCATTCCTCTGATCTCGGCGAGCGTTCGGGCGGCCCTAGATTGCCGCCCGGCTCGCCATCGCCAAGCTCCCTGGTTAGGCGCCTCCGGCCTCGGCCAGAGGGCCAATCCATCCATTCAGCAACATGAATCCGGGAATCCAGCCGGTGTAGATGCCTTGCAAGGCACACAATCCCCCGGTGAACTTCGCCAGGTTTTCCTTGTTGAGGGCAAGCAACGCCCAGAACAGCAGCCACAGAATCGCCCACGAGGCCCAGCAGAGCGTGAACCACCAGTCCCAGAGGCTAGTGGCGTTGCCGAGCGATACCAGGGTGATCGGGATCACCGTGACACCGACGAAAAAGCAGAACCATCCCAGGCCCCGGCCATCGGCCCCGTTCCACCTGTTCCACGCGACCCAGAGGTATGTGAAGGTGAACAGAAGGGTATAGGCCGCAGCCTGAATCGTGTTGGCGTCGGCTCCCGGCCCGAATGCCAGGAACAGCGCGGCGATCAGGGTGAGGCCTCCGACGAAGACGTTGATGACTGTGATCTCCCGGTCACCGATACGACCGAGGACCCACAAGCCATTGCAAAACAGGACGGCGCCAACGTATAGCAACACGAGGCCAAGCAACATCGTGATGTCCTCCCTATCCCGACCGGCGTTTGTTAAGGACCGTCCGCCCCATGCTTGGCCCTAGTCGCATGGCGCGACCAAGCGGTTGCGCACGGAAATTCGTCCTGTCTTTCGCCGGTTGCCGAAGGGTGGGGGGCGCGACTTCCGCGCCCCGCCCCTCTTTAGGTTGCGTTAGCTGCAGGCAGCGGCGTCAGCGCCCGAGACCGCCTTAACGGGCCCGCTCGCGTTCGGCCGGATGTCGAAATCGAAGATCTCCGTCGGGATCGCCAGTGTGCAACAGGCGTTCGGAATATCGACGATTCCGCTGACCCGCCCCTCGACAGGCGCGGTTCCGAGGATCATGTAGGCCTGCTCGCCGGAATAGCCGAACTTCTTGAGATACTCCACGGCATTCAAGCACGCGCGTCGATAGGCGACCGTAGCATCCAGATACTTCTGCTCGCCGGTATGCTCGTCGACGGAGACCCCTTCGAAGATCAGGTAGTCCGAATAGTTCGGCTCTATCGGGCTCGGCTTGAAGATGGGATTGGTGATGCCGTACTTCGCCACCCCGTCCTTGATGAGGTCGACGCCGATGTCGATCCAGCCGGCCATTTCGATTGCGCCGCAGAAAGTGATCTCGCCGTCGCCCTGCGACCAGTGGATGTCGCCCATCGACAGGCCGCCGCCCTTGACGTAGACCGGGAAATAGCAGCGGGAGCCGCGCGACAGATTCTTGATATCGCAGTTGCCGCCATGCTCGCGGCCAGGCACGGTGCGTGCGGCTTCCGCGGCCGCGCTATCGCGCGCGGCTCCGGACATCTGTCCCATAAGGGCGGTCGTGGTTCCGGCCATCCCATCGGGAAGCGTGCACAGCGGCGGTACCCGCTCGGGATCGGTCTGGAACAAGGCCGACTCGCGCTTGTTCCAAGTCGCCAGCAGATCGGCGGACGGCAGGGTCCCAATCAAGCCCGGGTGAATGAGGCCGGGGAAGCGGACGCCCGGAATGTGGCGCGACGTGGTGTAGATGCCGGAGAAGTCCCAGCAGGCTTTGCGCGCTTCCGGATAATGCTTGTCGAGAAAGCCGCCGCCGTTCTCGAGGGCGAAAATCCCGGTGAAGCCCCACTGCGACTCCTCAAGCCAGCCGATATCGTTGATGTCGACCACCAGGAGGTCGCCCGGCTCTGCGCCCTGCACCCCGAAGGGGCCGCTCAGGTAGTGCACCTTTGAAAGATCCACGTCCCTGATGTCGTTTGCAGAATCGTCGTTCTTGATTTGGCCGCCCGTCCAGTCGTAGCACTCGACCCGAAACTCGTCGCCCGGCTTGAAGGTTTCCACGATCGGAATATCCGGATGCCAGCGATTGTGGGTCTTGATCTCCTGATCCTCAGGCCACTTGTTCATTTCGGCATTGAAAACGGTCTTCGCCATGGCGTGCCCTCCTTGCCTGCCCCAGTTCACTTCGGTTGAAGGGCCTGCGATCGCGAGACTGCCGGACCGGCTCTCGGCGAAGGATTCGCCGTTGAGGCCGCCTTCGCCAATCCTGAGTCGCAGGCCTACAGGATCATCGTAGCGAAGCAATGTAATCGGCTTGTTCGTGTCGGCAGGCTAATTGTAAAGTTTTGTAACCTTTGCAAAGTTTTGATTCCGCGTGGCGATGTACTTGGTCAAAGTTAGGACTGTCCGAGTTCAGGCCTGGAATTCGAAAAGTGTGGAAGCGCCTGTGGGCAGGCCCCGATGAACAGCAGACGGCTTGACGACCCAAATGGCAAATCGCCCCGCGAGTCCGGATCGAAACGCATCCTCGTCGTTGACGACGACCCGGCCGTCTGCCGTCTTCTGGTTCGAATTCTGTCGTCGGAGGGCTTCGACGTGGAAACGGTCTCCAACGGCGCCGCGATGTGGCGCGCCTTGGAGACGAGCCCCTGCGATCTGGTGATCTTGGACCTGAGATTACCGGGGGACGAGGACGGACTGACGCTGGCGCGTCAGCTTCGCGTCCGATCCAATGTGGCGCTCATCATGCTGACCGGGCGAGGGGAGAACGTCGACAAGGTGGTGGGGCTCGAGCTTGGAGCGGACGACTATGTGACCAAGCCGTTCGATCCGCGCGAGCTGCTTGCCCGAATTCGCAGCGTGCTTCGCCGACTGGCCCCAAGTCGGCTTTTCACCGCCGACGCGAAGGTGGGGAGCGACGTCGTCGATTTCTCCGGCTGGTCGCTCGATCTTCATCGGCGCGAGCTGACTTCGCCGGAGGGGAAGCTCGTGAAGCTCACGAGCTATGAATTCGAGCTTCTGGCCGTCCTGGCGCAGCGCCCCGGGCGAACCCTCTCGCGGGACCAGATTTTGGATCTGATCGCCAACCGGAACTGGGATCCAACCGACCGCAGCATAGACGTGCTCGTGGGAAAACTTCGGCGCAAGCTTAACGACGATCCGCGCCAGCCTCGTTTGATAAAGACGGTTCGAAGCGTCGGCTATATGTTTGCGAGCCCGCCGGAGAGGAGCCGGTGAGGCTGTTGCGCGGTTGACCTTAGGCAGCCGCGAGACCAG
>JAWWCG010000266.1:0-5663 GCA_033720555.1 Kiloniellales bacterium
AGGCCGGCTTCGCGCGCCTGCGGGCGACTCCCCGGGTGCTCGCGGTCTGGGACGATCACGATTTCGGCGTCAACGACGGCGGCGGCGACTTCGCCCTGAAGCGCCAGGCCGAGGCGCTGTTCCTCGACTTCTGGGAAATCGCGCCGAGCGATCCGCGCCGGACCCGCGCGGGGCTCTACGCCAGCTATGCCTTCGGGCCGCCGGGGCGGCGGGTGCAGGTCATCCTGCTCGACACCCGCTATTTCCGCTCGCCCTTGCGGCCGACCGACGAGCGCGGGGCCAAGGGCAAGGAGCGCTACCTGCCCGACGATTCGCCCGACAAGACCATGCTCGGCGCGGCTCAGTGGCAGTGGCTCGAGGCGGCGCTCGAGGCGCCCGCCGACCTGCGCCTGATCGGCTCGTCGATCCAAGTGGCCGCCGACGGCCACGGCTTCGAGCGCTGGGGCAACCTGCCGCGGGAGCGCGCGCGGCTCTATCGCCTGCTGGCGGCCGCGGGCGACACGCCGACCATCGTGATCTCCGGCGACCGGCATTTCGCCGGCCTCTACCGCGTGCCCCTCGACGGCGAGCGCCGGCTGCTCGAGGTCACCGCCTCCAGCCTCAACCGGCCGTTTCGCAAGGCCGACGAGCAAGACCCGAACCAGATCGGCGAGATCTACGCCGGCGAGAACTTCGGCACCATCGAGATCGACTGGCCGGGGCGCCGCGCCACGGTCGCGATCCGCGACCTCGACGGCCGGCCGGTGAGAGAACAGACGCTCGCGCTGGACGATTAGCGCCGCCGATTTGCCGTGGCTTTGTCAATGGCCTGTCATAAAGTCGCGCTAACCAGGGGCGAGGCCCCAAGGCACCGAAACCGGAGCCGCAGATACCGGAGCCGCCGATACCGCAGGCGGCCTAACCGCAAGAGAGCGGAGCCATGCTGAACAATCCCTTCGCCCGGCCGGGCCGCTTCTACCGGGGCAACCTCCACACCCATTCGACCAACTCGGACGGCCGGCATCCGCCCGCCGACGTGATCGCCTTCTACCGCGCGGCCGGCTACGACTTCCTCGCCCTGAGCGACCATTTCCTGGAGGACTACGGCTGGCCGATCTCCGACACGCGGGCGCTGCGGGACGACGACTTCACCACCCTGATCGCCGCCGAGCTGCACGCGCCGCGCACCCGGGTGGGCGAGATCTGGCACATCAAGGCGGTCGGGCTGCCGCTCGACTTCGCGCCGCCGGTCAACGGCGAGAGCGGCCCGGAGCTGGCCGCAAGGGCGGCGGCGACCGGTGCCTTCATCGGCTTGGTACACCCCTCGTGGTACGGGCTGACGACCGAGGACGCCAAGCAAGTCCCCGTCGCCCACGCGATCGAGATCTACAACCACGGCTCGGCCGTCGAGGTCGACCGCGGCAGCGACTGGCCGTTCTGCGACCTCTTGCTGAACGACGGCTGGCGCCTCAGCGGCTATGCCAGCGACGACGCCCATCACCTGACCCACGACTGCCTCGGCGGCTGGGTCCACGTCAAGGCGGCGAGCCTCGATCCCGACCGGCTGCTGGAGAGCCTGAAGCAGGGTCACTACTACTCGAGCCAAGGCCCCGAGATTGCCGACATCGCGGTCGCCGACGACCGCTCGGAGGTGCGCGTCGCCTGCTCGCCGGCGGCGGCCGTCGCGATCACCGGGCGCGGCGCGCGCTCCGAGAGCCTGCGGGGTGAGGCGCTCGAGGCGGCGGCCTTTCCCCTGCGCCGCTTCGCCGGTTCGTACTTTCGGGTCACGGTGATCGACGAGGCCGGCCGCAAGGCCTGGTCGAACCCGATCTGGCTGGACTGACGGCGGCGGCGCGCGCGACGGCCGGGCGATGCCCGCAATCTTCACGCTCCGCGCATGGTGATCCGCGAGGCGGCGCGCGAGGACGCGGCTGCCGTCGGGCGGGTCGTCGAGGCGGCGTTCGGCCGGCCCGCCGAGGCCGAGCTGGTCGCGCGGCTGGGCGAGTCCGGCGCGGCGGTCCTCTCCCTGCTGGCGGAGGACCGGGGCGAGGCGGTCGGCCACATCCTCTTTTCCCGGCTTCTGTCGCCCGCCCGCTGCCTGGCGCTGGCGCCGCTCTCCGTCGTGCCCGGCCGGCAGAACCAGGGCATCGGCTCGCGCCTCGTGCGCGACGGCCTCGCCCGCGCCGGGCGCGACGGCTGGCCCGCCGTCTTCGTGCTCGGCGAGCCGGGCTACTACCGGCGCTTCGGATTTCGCCGCGAGACGGCGGCGCGGTTCGAAACCGCCTATCCGAAAGCCTACGTGCTGGCGCTGGAGCTGGCGCCCGGCGCGCTCGCCGGGCAGGCGGGGCCGCTCGCCTATCCGCCGGCCTTCGAAGCGGTCGATTGAGCGGCCTCAGCTCGAGGCGCCCGGCTTCACCGCCTTGAAGATGAGGGTGGACGGCACCAGGTCGAGCACCTCGGGGAGATAGACCCCCCAGCGCCCGAACCAGGGATCGTGGGCGTAGCGCTTGCGGGAATCCGGCTCGATCAGGCGCTCGACCACGAAGCCGGCGTCCACCAGGGCGTTGTGCAGGTCGCTCGGCCGGTAGCGGTACATGGTGGTGGCGCCGAGCGCGCCCAGGTCGTCCTCGGCGGGGCCGGTCTCGTGGTAGCTCTCGACGATCCTCAGGGTCTCGAGGTCGACCTTGCGGAACAGCGGATGGTCGACCGAGAAGGCGAAGACGCCGCCCGGCCGCAGCACCCGGAGGACCTCCCGGAAGACGGCCGGCCGGTCCTCCAGGTACATGAGGGCGAAGGCGGAGAAGACGATGTCCTGGCTGGCGGCGTCTATCGGCGAGAGGTCGCGCACGTCGTGCTGCACGAACTCGACGTCGACGCCGTGCTCGGCCGCCAGCTTGCGCGCGAACTCGAGCTGGCCGGCGGCGAAGTCGATTCCGGTCGCGCGGGCGCCCCTGAGCGCGAAGGCGACGGTGCACTGGCCGCCGCCGCAGCCGAGCTCCAGCACGCGCTTGCCGGCCAGCTCGCCGAGCAGCTTGAGCTCGTCCTCGTTGGGGCTGCCGGGCCCGTAGTGGATGTCGACCGTGAGGTCGCAGGCGTCTTGGTAGCGCGCCGAGTTCTTGTCCCACCAGTCCCGGATGTCGCTCGCCATGGCCGCCGCTCCTCGCTGCCGAGTCATGCCCAGTCTAGACCGACTGCGTCCGACCGCTCAGCCGTCCGCCTCCTCGCGGTCGACGCCGCGCAGCTTCGACTCGTCGAGGCCGAGCGAGAAGATCAGCCCGACGACGGCGAAGGCGAGCGCCAGGGAATAGGCGAGATGCAGCCCGTCGGTGAAGGCCTCGCCCGCCAGCGGCGTGATCTTGGCCGCGACCTCGGGGCCGTAGCGCGCGAGCACCTGCTGCGCCGCCTGGGTATGCACCTCGCCGCCGCTGAGGGCCAGTTGGTCGGCGGCGGACATGCTCACGCCGATCCGCTCCAGACCCTCGGCGAACGACCTTTGGCTGGCGGCGAACATGAGCGCTGTCGCGCCGCCGACCCCGATCGCGCCGAGGCCCAGATGGAACATGAACGACAGGCCGCCGGCCAGCCCGGCGCGCGACGGGTCGGCGGCGTTGACCGCCGCGGTGCCGGCCGGCCCGAAGATCAGGCCGCAGCCGACGCCGATCAGCACCATGGGCGGCACGACGCCGAGATAACCCCAGGAGGGCGACAGGATGGTGATCCAGATGGCGCCGACGACGGTCAAGGCGTGGCCGGCGGTCAGCAGCCAGCGCGGGCCGATGCTGGTATAGAACCGGCCCGCCGTCAGGTTGAAGATGCACAAGGAGACCAAGAGCGGCAGGGTGCCCATCGCCGCCCACAAGACCGACCAGTCCAACACCTCGTGCAGAAACTGCGGCATGTAGAGAAACAGCAGGAACAAGGCCGGCGACACCAGGCCGTTGGCCGCCAAGGCGCGCAGGAACGGCCGGTTGCGCATCATCGGCGGCGGCACCATGGGCTGGGCGAGGCGTTTCTCGGCCAGGGGAAAGGCGACGATGAGCGCCACCGAAAGGAGGAACAGGGCGATCACCCCGGTCGAGCCCCAGCCCCAGTCCGCGCCGACGTCCAGCCCGTAGAGCAGGGCGAAGATCGCGAGCGACAGGACGATCATGCCGCCGTAGTCGACGCGCTCGTCGCGCCGCTCGATGGTGTCCTTGGCCAGGAAGCGCCACACCAAGACGGTCGAGAGCCCCGCCAGGACCACGTTGACGAAGAAGAACAGCCGCCACTCGCCCAGCCCCGCGACGATTCCCGCGAAGAAGGGCGCGACGACGTTGCCGACCGAGACGGCGCCGATGGTCAGCGCCATGACGGTGCCGCGCTCCTCCTCCTCGACCGACGTCATGACAATCGCCAGCACGCACGGCCAGACCAGGGCCGTGCCGACGCCCTGCACGGCGCGGGCACCGATCAGCCAGGCGATGGTCGGCGCGAAGGTGCAGACCAGCGCCGAGGCGAAGAAGATGACGAGGCCGATCAGCAGCACCCGCCGGCGCCCGAACATGTCGCCCAGTCGCCCGCCGGCGACCAGCGCCATGGCCACCGTCAGCGCGTAGACGTTGAGCACCCACTGGGTGGTCGTGATGTCGCTCGAGAACTCGTGCTCGATCGGAATCACGAGCATGAGCGCGCCGGTGAAGTCGGTCCCGATCATGAACGCCGGAACCGACAGCGTGGCGATGATGGTTTTCGTGCTGCGATCCATCCGATCCCCGATCCGATGGTCCTCGATCAGACCACAAGGCCGCGCCGGGATCACGCGTTTTCCCGGATCCGGGGCGAATGCGCGCGGCCTCAGCCGGCCCGGCGCCAGCCCGCCTCGGCCCGGCGGTCGCGCACCACCGTCACCCGGTGCATGGTGCGCCCGTGCGGCCGGTAGTCGTCGACGGCGTAGTGCTGGGTCACCCGGTTGTCCCACATGGCGAGCGAGCCGGGGCGCCAGCGCAGGCGCATCTGGAATTCCGGGCGATCGATGTGGTCGTAGAGAAAGCCCAGCAGCCGGTCGCTGTCGCGCTGGTTCATGGTGGTGATGAGGCGGGTGAAGGGCCGGTTGACGAACAGGTAGCGCCGGCCGGTGACGGGATGGCGCGGCGCCACGGGATGCACGGCGGAGCCCTGGCGCGCCATCGCCCGGTCGAGCCCCTCGAGCCCGCCGTCAGCCAGGAACTCGTTGCGGAAGTCGCCCATGTCGTGGATCGCCTCCAGGGTGTCGATGTGGCTCTTGATCTCCGGCGCCAGGGCGTCGTAGGCGGCGTACATATTGGCCCAGAGGGTATCGCCGCCGCAGGCCGGCACCTCCACGGCGTAGAGGATCGAGGCGAACGGCGGTTCGGCGTAGAAGGTGAGGTCGCTATGCCACGCGTTGGTGTCCGGCTTGCGGTCGGGGCCGTGCTTCAGCAGCACCACGTTGGGATAGCCTTCGGCGTGGGGATAGACCGGATGGGGCCGGTCGATCTCGCCGAAGCTTTCGGCGAAGGCGAGCTGCGCCGCAGGCTCCAGGTCCTGGTCGCGGAAGAAGATCACCAGGCGATCGAGCAGCGCCTGATAGACCGCGTCGAGGGTCTCGCCGTCGAGCGGACGGGAGAGGTCGAGTCCGGCGATTTCCGCGCCGATGGCGGGGGTCAGGGGATCGATCGAAAAGGGCG
>JAWWCG010000267.1:0-5632 GCA_033720555.1 Kiloniellales bacterium
ACCTCGTGCAAGCCGGGCCCGCGCGGGGGGATGCTCAAGCGGTGCTGGGCTTGCTTCATTGCGGATCCTTTTGGGGCGCCCGCGCCTTGCCGGTGATCGCGTCCGTGCCTAAGTTCGGGTCTCGCACGATGTAATGCAAGCGGGAGCGAGGAATCGATGGGCCCAGCAACGGACCGACCGGAGGGCGGCGCGCCCGGCCGCTTGTTCTGCTTCGGCCTCGGCTTCTCCGCCCTCGGCCTGGCGCGGCGGCTCATGGCGCGGGGCTGGTCGGTGGCGGGCACCACGCGCTCCGAGGACAAGGCCGCCCGCCTGGCCGGCGAGGGGTTTGAGGTCCATCTCTTCGACCGTGGCCGGCCGCTCGCGGATCCGGCGGCGGCGCTGGCCGGCGCCAGCCACCTGCTCTCCTCGGTGCCGCCGGACCGCGCCGGCGATCCGGTCCTGGACCATCACCGCCCGGATATCGCCGCCGTGGAAACGCTCGACTGGCTGGGCTACCTCTCGACCACCGGCGTCTACGGCGACCGGGGCGGCGGCTGGGTCGACGAGGAGTCCGAGCGCCGGCCGACCGGCGAGCGGGGGCGGCGGCGGGCGGCCGCGGAGGACGCCTGGCTCGAGCTTTGGGAGCGCGACGGCCTGCCGGTCCACCTGTTCCGCCTGGCCGGGATCTACGGGCCGGGGCGCAGCGCCCTCGACAACGTGCGCGACGGGAAGGCCAAGCGCATCGACAAGCCCGGCCAGGTGTTCAGCCGGATCCACGTCGACGACATCGCGGCGGCGCTCGCGGCGTCGTTCGCCCGGCCCCGGCCCGGCGCGGCCTACAACCTGTGCGACGACGAGGCGGCGGCGCCCGAGGGGGTGGTGGCCTACGCCGCCGAATTGCTCGGCCGCGAGCCGCCGCCGCTGGTGCCCTTCGAAGCGGCGCAGCTCTCCGACATGGCCCGCTCCTTCTACCGCGACAACAAGCGGGTCTCGAACGCGCGGCTCAAGGAGGAGCTCGGCGTCGATCTGGCCTATCCCACCTACCGCGACGGCCTGCGGGCGATCCTGGCCGCCAAGGATGGGAGCTAGAGAGTTTTCCGTTCTCACGGAACCGGCCCACACCCCCGCCCGGCCACTCCTAGCTTACGATGGCATGGGTGGCCGGGCGGGGGTGCGGGCCGGTGCGATTCCACGTGAGCGGAAAATGCTCTAAGCGGCGGCGAGCCGCGCGATCAGCCCGGCGACGCAGTCGCACAGGCGCGCCAGGTCGTGGGGCTCCGACAGGCGGTGGTCGCCGTCCTTCACCAGGGTCACCTCGACGTCCCGCGACTCGATCCGCTCGGCGAGGCGGAGCGCGGTCTGCCAGGGCACGTCGGCGTCCTCCATGCCTTGCAGGATGCGCAAGGGGCAGGCGAGCGGGATCGTCGCGCGCAGCAGCAGGTGGCCGCGCCCCTCCTCGATCAGCCTGAGGGTGATGGGATAGGGCGCCTCGCCATAGGCCGAGGGCTCTCGGTAGACGCCGTCGCGCTCCAGGGTGGCGCGCACCTCGGCGTCGTAGCGCTCCCACATGAGGTCCTCGGTGAAGTCCGGCGCCGGGGCGATGCCGACCAGGCCGGCGACCCGCTGCGGGCGGGCGAGCGCCGCCAGCAGCATGATCCAGCCGCCCATCGACGAGCCGACCAGGACCTGCGGGCCGCGCGCGACCTCGTCGAGGACGGCGATCGCGTCCTCGGCCCAGCGGCCGATGGTGCCGTCGGTGAAGGCGCCGGAGGAGGCGCCGTGGCCGAGATAGTCGAAGCGCACGAAGCCGAGGCCCTCGCGCCGGGCGAAGGCCTCCAGCGCCGTCGCCTTGGTGCCGGTCATGTCCGACATGAAGCCGCCGCAGAACACCACCCCCGGCCGGCCGTCGCCGGGCGCCGCCGCCGCCGTCGCGTGGTAGGCGAGGGTGTGCCCGTCGGGGCGGGCGAGCTTCGATGGGGCGCGGGATATCGGGTCGGTCACAGTCACGGGCGTCGGGCGTCGGCTGGAAGGCGGTGCCCCGAGCCTAGCAGTTCGCCCGGACGCGGCAAGCCGCGCGGCGGAGTTCCTTAGTTATGGCGCGGGAGTTATGGCGCGGGCCAGGTTCGGCTAGACTGGGACGGTCTCGCGAGTTCGGACCGTGCCGTGACGAGGTGGAGCCGTCCATGGATCGAAGGGCGCAAGGAAGCAACGGCGGGCCGCCCGGTCCTGTCGTTCTGAAGACGGCTTTGACCGAGCGATTGGGTTTGACCACCCCCATCGTGCAGGGGCCGATGGGCGCGGTCAGTCTGCCGGAGCTGAGCGCGGCGGTGAGCAACGCGGGCGGTTTGGGCATCATCGGGCTGTCGTGGGCGTCGCCGGACGAAATTAGCTCTTTGATCGAAAAGACACGGTCGCTGACCCCTCGGCCGTTCGGGATCAACCTGGTCCTCGAATGGGACCAGCGCGAGCGCCTGGCGCGCGCCCTGGCGGCCGGAGTGAGGGTCGTCTCCCTGTCCTGGGGCGATCCCGGTCCCTATCTGGCGATGATCCGCGAGGCGGGCGCGTGCGCCATCCTGACGGTCGGCTCCGCCCAGGAGGCCCGCGCCGCCGTCGAGGCCGGCATCGACGTGATCCTGGCCCAGGGCGTGGAGGCCGGCGGTCACGTCGTTGGCCAGGTCGGAACCATGGTGCTGGTTCCTGCCGTGGTGGACGCCGTCGCCCTTGCCTTGGAGGGCACCGTGGCGGGTGCGGCGAGGGCGACGCCGGTGATCGCCGCCGGCGGCATTGCCGACGGCCGCGGCTTGGCGGCGGCGCTCATGCTGGGCGCCGCCGGGGTGTGCTGCGGCACGCGGTTCCTCGCCTCCGAGGAGGCCTACGCCCATGCGGACTACAAGCGGCGGGTTCTCGAGGCGCGCGAGACCGACACCTGCTACAGCCTGCTGTTCGACGGCGGCTGGCCGGACGCGCCGCACAGGACGCTGATCAACCGGGTGGTGGCCGAGTGGATGGCGGCGGGCCGGCCGGTGGCCGGCGCGCGCCCCGGCGAAGGTGCATCGATCGGCCGAACGGGCGATGGCTCGCCGATGATGCTCTACGACGACGTCTCGGTTACCCCGGATATCGACGGCGACCTGGAGAAGCTTCCGCTCTATGCCGGTCAGGGGGCCGGCCTCGTTTCCTCGATCAAGCCGGCCGGCGAGATCGTCGCCGAGATGACGGCGGAGGCCATCGCGGCGCTGGGCGTGGTCGGCCGCCGGCCGCCCCCCGCCGGTTCTTGACAGCCCCCGATTCCCCTCTAGAGTGCGCGGCCGGACCAGTCTAGCTGGAAGGGCTTCGACGAGCGCTCATGGTTGCCATCACCTTGCCCGACGGCAGCGTGCGGCAGTTCGATGGCCCGGTGACCGGCACGGAAATCGCGCAATCGATCGGCCCCAGGCTGGCCAAGGACGCGCTGGCCATCAAGGTGAACGGCGCGCTCAGGGACCTCGGCCGCGAGATCGACGAGGACGCCTCGGTCGAGATCGTGACCCGCGGCCACGGCGACTCGCTCGCGCTCCTGCGCCACGACGCCGCCCACGTGCTGGCCCAGGCCGCCCAGGAGCTCTACCCCGGCACCCAGATCACCTTCGGCCCGGCCACCGAGACCGGCTTCTACTACGACTTCGTGCGCGACGAGCCCTTCACGCCCGAGGACCTCGAGCGGATCGAGGCGCGCATGCACGAGATCGTCGAGCGCGACGAGCCGATCCGCCGCGAGGTCTGGGAGCGCGACCGGGCGATCCAGTTCTTCGAGCGGAGCGGCGAGACCTACAAGGCCGAGTGGATCGGCGAGCTGCCGGCCGACGAGGCGCTCACCATCTATCATCAGGGCGACTGGACCGATCTCTGCCGCGGCCCCCATCTGCCGTCGACCGGCAAGCTGGGCCACGCCTTCAAGCTGACCAAGCTGTCGGGCGCCTACTGGCGCGGCGACGCCAGCAAGGCCCAGCTCCAGCGGGTCTACGGCACCTGCTGGGAGGACGACAAGCAGCTCCAGGCCTACCTCCGCATGGTCGAGGAGGCCGAGAAGCGCGACCACCGCCGCCTCGGCCGCGAGCTCGACCTGTTCCACCAGCAGGAGGAGGCCGCCGGCAGCGTCTTCTGGCACCCCCGCGGCTGGACGCTCTACCGCACGGTCGAGGCCTACATGCGCCGCCGCCTCGAGGCCGCCGGCTACATCGAGGTGAAGACCCCGCAGTTGGTCGACCGCTCGCTGTGGGAGGCCTCGGGCCACTGGGAGAAGTTCCGCGAGCTCATGTTCACGGCCGAGAGCGAGGACGACCGCACCCTCGCGGTCAAGCCGATGAACTGCCCGTGCCACGTTCAGATCTTCAAGCAGGGGATCACCAGCTACCGCGACCTGCCGATCCGCATGGCCGAGTTCGGCTCCTGCCACCGCAACGAGCCGTCGGGCGCGCTGCACGGCCTGATGCGCGTGCGCGCCTTCACCCAGGACGATGCCCACATCTTCTGCACCGAGGACCAGATCAACGGCGAGACCGTGGCGTTCTGCGACCTGCTGCGCAGCGTCTATCGCGACCTCGGCTTCGACGAGGTGGCGGTGCGGTTCTCCGATCGGCCGGAGGTCCGCGCCGGCAGCGACGAGATCTGGGACAAGGCGGAGGCGGCGCTCAGGGACGCGGCCGAGGGCACCGGCCTCGACTATGCCCTCGACCCCGGCGAGGGCGCCTTCTACGGGCCCAAGCTCGATTTCGTGCTGCGCGACGCGATCGGCCGGGACTGGCAGTGCGGCACCCTGCAGGTCGACTTCGTGCTGCCGGAGCGCCTCGACGCGAGCTACATCGGCGAGGACGGCGCCAAGCACCGCCCGGTCATGCTGCACCGGGCGATCCTCGGATCCTTCGAGCGGTTCCTGGCGATCCTGATCGAGCAGTACGCCGGGCGCTTTCCGCTGTGGCTGGCGCCGCTGCAGGTTGTGGTGGCGACCATCACCTCGGAGGCGGACCGCTACGCCGAGGAGGTGGTGGCCGCGCTCGCGGCGGCGGGCCTCCGCGCGGAAGCGGATCTGCGGAACGAGAAGATCAACTACAAGGTGCGCGAACACTCGGTCGGCAAGGTGCCGGTGATCGCGGTGGTCGGCCGCCGCGAGGCCGAGCAGGGCAGCGTCGCGCTGCGCCGCCTCGGCGCCAAGGACCAAGAGGTGCTTGCGCTCGCCGACGCCATCACTACACTTCGAGAGGAAGCGACGCCGCCCGACCTCGTCTGACGGTCGCGCCGGCGGCGGGTTCGGCCATCGCCGCCCGGTCCGGGGCGGGGCGGCCTCTGGGGGGTTCAACAGATAACAACGAAGGAGATCTATCCATAGCTCGTCCACCTGTGACTGCCGCGCCATCCCGTGAAGGACCGCGCGCCAACGAGCAGATCAATGCTCCGCAGATCCGATTGATCGATTATACGGGCGACAACCTGGGCGTGGTGCCGATCGGCGACGCGCTGGCTCGTGCTCAGGAGACCGGCCTCGACCTGGTCGAGATTTCGCCCAACGCCGATCCGCCCGTCTGCAAGATCCTCTATTTCGTCAATCTCATTTACGTAGAGCAGAATATGCTCAACGTCTCGCGCAAGAAGCAGAAGATCATCGAGGTCAAGGCAA
>JAWWCG010000268.1:0-5607 GCA_033720555.1 Kiloniellales bacterium
CTCGACCCGCGCCACGACCGCGAGACCAAGAGCCGGGTGGGCGGCGTGGTCTGGCCCCGACCCGGCGCCGCCGGCTATCGCGCCGGCGCGGGCCGGCTGTGGCTGGGGGGCCGGTGCGAGGCCCGCCCCCGCGACGACGACGGCGTCCTCTACCCGCTGGCCGTCGAGGCGGCGGCCCGCGCCCGGCTCGGCCCGCGCCGGGTCGCCTTGGCGACGGCCGGGGGGCGGCGCGTCCTGGTCGTCGAGGGCCCACTCGCGGGCGCCGAGCGGCTCTTGTCCGACCTCGCGTGGGCCAAGATCTGCGAGGTCGTCGTCGTCGAAAGGCTGCCCGTCGATCCGCGCCACAACTCCAAGATCGACCATGGGGCGCTCGACGACATGCTGCGCCGTCGCTTCCCGGGGCGGCCGGCCGCAGGTCGGGCCGCCGCCCGCCGCAAAAGGGGCGGCCTGGCAACGCAGTCCCCTTAGGTGTTCCCGAATTGGCTGCTCTCCTAAGCGCGTGGCGACAACTTCGGACCAGGCGGATATGGCGAAGTGCAAACCCGATCGAAGCGAAATCGATAGCGCCGCGCGCCGTCGGCCGGCCCCGCACGGCCCGGTCGCGCGAGCCGAGCGCTCCGGCGCCACCGTTGTCTCCTTCCGGCAGGCGGGCGACCCCGGCCCCGCCCACCGGCGGGCGATCGAGCATTACGCCGGCACCGTCAGCGTGCCGGTCGGCCTCGCCGGCCCGCTCAGGATCAAGGGCGACCATGCCCGGGGCGACTATCGCGTGCCGTTGGCCACGACGGAAGCGGCCCTGGTCGCCTCCTATTGCCGCGGCGCCGCGGCCATCAGCGCCGCCGGCGGCTGCAACAGCGTCGTCCTCGGCGAGTCGATCAACCGCACGCCCGCTTTCACCTTTCGCGACGCGGTCGAGGCCAGGGCCTTCGCGGCCTGGGCGTCCTCCCAAGTGGCGCGGTTTCGCGAGGTCGCGCAAAGCACCACCACCCACGGCCGCCTCACCGCGGTCTCCGCCGTCGTCGAGGGCAACCGCGTCTATCTCGACCTGGCGTTCACCACCGCCGAGGCCGCCGGCCAGAACATGATCACCGTGGCGACCGCCGCCGTGTGCGACTTCGTCGACGCCGCCGCGCCGCGCCGCCCGCGCATGAGCCTCGTCGACGGCAATCTTTCCGGCGACAAGAAGGCCTGCGCCCGCTCCTTCGGTTCGGTGCGGGGCAAGCGCGCGACGGCCGACGTCCGGCTGCCGGACGCTCTGCTCCGGCGTCGCCTGGGCGTCACGCCGCGCGAACTCGTCGAGTGCTGGCGCGTCTGCGCGGTGGGCGGCGTGCTCAGCGGGTCGCTGGGCATCCAGGGCCATTTCGCCAACGCCCTGGCCGCGGTCTACCTGGCGTGCGGCCAGGATATCGCCTGCGTCGCCGAATCGGCCGTCGGGATCACCCGCTTCGAGGAGGACGACGACGGCGGTCTCTACGCCGCGGTGACCCTGCCGAACCTGGTGGTCGGCACCATCGGCGGCGGCACCGGGCTGCCCGAGCAGCGCGCGTGGCTCGACAGCATGGGCCTGTCGGGCCCCGACAGCGCCCGCGCCTTCGCCGAGATCTGCGCCGCGCTGTGCCTGGCGGGCGAGCTGTCGCTCGCCGCCGCGGTGCGATCCGGCGTCTTCGCGCGGGCCCATGACGTCCTGCGCCGCGGCCGGGCGCCGCGCCAAAGCGACGTCCCGGGGTGACGCGCCGGCATGCCCGCGATCGAACAGACACGCGCCGCCGCGGCCTTGGTGCCTCGTCGTCGCCGCCGCCTGGACGGCGAGCGGCTGGTCGCCGCCGTCTGGGACCATCCCGGCCGGTGGCTCGCCGTCTGCGTCCTGATCACGCTCGCCGCCGCGTGGCAGGCGCGCTCGGTCTCGCTCGACAACTCGCTCGCGATATGGTTCGCCGAGGACGACCCGGCACTTGCCTCCTACCGGGAGTTCCAATCTCTGTTCGGCAACGACGAGGCCATCGTCGTCGCCTTCCACGACGCCGACGGCATCCTCACCGCCGAGGGCCTGGCGCTGCTCAACCGCGCCGGGGAGGCGGTCGCCGCCGTGGACGGCATCGCCGGCGTCGAGTCCCTGGCGACCCTGCTCAGCCGGGCAAGCGGCGGCCTGGCGCCCGGCCCGCCAAACGACGGCCAAGGGCTTCCCGCGCATCTCGTCAGCGCCGACCGCACCGCCGCGGTGCTGATCGCCCGGCTCCAGGCCGACCCCGGCGTCGAACAGCGCCGAGACGCGATCATCGGCGAGGTGCGCAAGGCGTTGGACGGCGTCGGCGCGGACGGCCGCATGATCGGGACCGGCGTCATCTACGAGGCGCTCAACCGCCTCTCGCAGCGAGACACGGCGACGCTTTTCGCCGCCGCCAGCCTGGTCATGGCCTTGCTGCTGTGGCGCGCCTTGCGGCGCTTGGCCGCCGTCGCGCTGTGCCTCGTCATCGTCGGCGTCGCCACGATCTGGGTGATGGGCGCCCTCGGCGCGCTCGGCCGAGGCCTCAACATGGTGACCATGGTGCTGCCGACGCTGGTGACCGTCATCGGCGTCGCCAACTGCGTGCACGTCCTGCGCCACGTCGCCCATGCGAAGGCCGTCGCCGACAGGAGAGAGCGAGTCGTGCGCGCCCTCGCGGCCATGATGCCTCCCTGCTTCTTCGTCGCGATGACGACCGCCGCGGCCTTCGCGGCGCTCGCCGTCTCGCCCCTGCCGGTGCTGCGCGACCTCGGCCTGTTCGGCGCGTTCGGCATGGTCGCGGTCTTCGCGCTCACCTTCGTCCTCGCCACGGTGGCGCTGCGATGGCCCGGCGTCGCGCCGAGGCCCGAGGCGGGTCGGGCCATAGGCGGCCTCGCCGCGCGGGCGAGCGGCCTCGCCGCCAGGCGGCATCGGCTGGTTCTCGCCGCCACCGCGGGCGGCCTGCTCGCGGCGCCGGCGGCCATGTCGCAGCTCACCGTCGACACCTACTCGGTCGGCTTCCTGCCCGCCGATCACCCGGTCCGCGCCGCCTACCGCTTCGTCGAGGAGAGGTTCACGGCCTACACGCCGCTCGAGTTCGTCGTCCGGGCCGAGCCGGGCGTGCCGGACGACCGCGTGCTCGGCGCCGTGCGGGACTGGCAGCGGCGCGGCCGACAGCTCTCGGGGGTCGGCTGGTCCAAGTCGCCGGCCGACCCCATGCCCCCGACCGGGCCGAGCGACGCCGGCGCGGAGCGCCGGCTCCGAGCGGACGACGCCTGGCGCGTGAGCTTCGCCATTCCCATGCGCTCGGCCCGCAGCATCGCCCGCGATATCGACCGCCTGCTCGCCCAGGCGAACATGCCCGAGGGCATCGGCGTCGCGGCGAGCGGCTACCTTCCCCTCTACGTGCGCACCATGGAGCGCATCGTCTTCTCGCAGGTCTGGGGCTTCGCCGTCGCCTTCGCGGTCGTGATGGCCATGATGGCGCTGCTGTTCCGCTCCGCCCGCCTGGCCGCGGTCGCCGTGCCGGTCAACCTGCTGCCGGTCGCCGTCGTGCTGGGCTCGATGGGGCTCGCCGGCATTCCGCTCGACGTCGCCACCGTGACGATCGCCGCCATCGTGCTCGGCATGGCGGTCGACGATTCGATCTTCATGCTCGACGGCTTTCGCCGCGCCCGGGCCCGGGGCCTCGGCGAACAGGCGGCGATTCGGGCGGCGGCGCGGGAGGCCGGCGCCTCGATGGTCCTCAGCACCCTGGTGCTGGCGCTGGGTTTCCTCGCATGCGCCTTCGCCGACATCAAGTCGGTCGTCTGGTTCGGGGTCTTGCTTTCCCTGGCCATGACCTCGGCCCTGCTGGCGGACCTCGTGGTCTTGCCGGCGCTGCTCGCCGCGACCGGGCGGCGGCGCGATGCCTAGCGCCGCCCGGGATCAGGCGGAGCGCGCCCGCATCGGCTACGGGCTGTGCTGGGAGGACGCCGACGTCCTGCTCGCGGGCCTGGACCCGCGGCCGGGGCATGCCTGCCTGTCCATCGCTTCCGCCGGCGACAACACGCTGTCGCTGCTGGCGCGCGCGCCGGCGCGCGTCGTCGCCGTGGACCACAATCCGGCGCAGCTCGCGTGCCTCGAGCTGCGCGCCGCGGCGTACCGCGGCCTGGACCACGACGGCCTGTTGGAGCTCGTGGGCTCGCGCCCGTCGTCGCGGCGGCGCGCGCTCTACGCCGCCTGTCGGCCCGAGCTTTCGCCCGGCGCCCGCCTGTTCTGGGACGCCCGGCCGGAGGCGGTCGGCCGAGGCATCGCAAACGCCGGGCGCTTCGAGCGCTACCTGTCGGCGTTTCGCCGCCTGGTGCTGCCGCTGGCGCACCCGCGCGCCCGGGTCGAGCGGCTGCTGCAAGGCGGCACGCGCGAGCAGCGCGACGCCTTCTATGCCCAGCGGTGGAACACGCTGCGCTGGCGGATCGCGTCCCGGGCCTTCTTCTCGCGCCTGGTCATGGCGCGCCTCGGCCGCGACCCCCGCCACTTCGACCATGCGGAAGCCGGCCTCGTGGCCTTGCTGGAGCGCCGCGCCAGGCACGCCGTCACCGCGCTCGATCCGTGCGAGAACCCTTATCTGCATTGGATCCTGAGGGGCCATCACGGCGCGGCGCTTCCCTTCGCGCTGCGGCCCGGCAACTTCGCGGCCATTCGCGACAATCTCGATCGCCTGGAGCTGCGCTGCCAATCCCTGGCGGACTATCTCGCGAGCCGCGACGCCGCGGCCATCGACCGGGCCAACCTGAGCGACGTCTTCGAATACCTCTCCCTGCCGGACTACCATCGGCTGCTCGAGCGCCTCGCCGATGCCTGCCGGCCCGGCGCGCGCCTGGCCTACTGGAACCTGCTCGCGCCACGGACCCGGCCCGCGGCCATGGCCGAGCGGTTGCGGCCCTTGGACCGGCTCTCCCAGGCCCTGCACGCGCGCGACAAGGCCTTCTTCTACAGCGCCTTCGTGATCGAAGAGGCCGCCGGCTGATGCAATCCGCGCTGTCCCTCGGCCTCGTCGTCGCGGCGGGCCTGACCGCGATGGCGGGCCTCGCCGCCTTGCGGCCCTTGCTTGCCGGCCATCCGGAGGTTCTGCGCAAGGCGATGCACGTCGTCACCGGCCTCCTCGCGCTGAGCTTCCCCTGGCTGTTCGAGTCCGCCTGGCAGGGCCTGGCGGCGGCCGCAGCCGGGGTTCTGGTGCTGTGCGCCGCCAAGCGATGGCCCTATCTCCGCCGGCGGCTCGGCGGCGTGGTCGACGGGGTCGCGCGGCAGTCCCATGGCGAGATCTGCTTCCTCGCGGCGGTGGGCGCGCTGTTCGTGCTTGTCGGCCATCACTGGGCGCTCTATGCGACGCCCCTTCTCGTCCTCACCTTCGCCGACACCGCCGCCGCCCTGGTCGGCCAGGCGGTCGGGCGCCGCGCCCCGTGGGACAGGAAATCGCCCAAGACGGTGGCCGGGTCCCTTGCCTTCGGCCTGGTCGCCGCCCCGTGCATTTTCGCGCCCCTGACGCACCTCGCGGGCGTGGCGCCGGCCCCGGCCGCCGCCTATGCCGTGGCGATCGCCGCGCTCGCCACGGCGGTCGAAGCGCTGAGCCCCAGGGGCTACGA
>JAWWCG010000269.1:0-5601 GCA_033720555.1 Kiloniellales bacterium
CGGAGTTGAGGGCGACCGCGTGGGCGACGCCGCACAGCTCCGCCGCCGCCGCCTCGAACTCAGCGACCGCCTCGCCGCCGACCCACTGGCCGCCGGCCAGGCTCCGCTCGACGATCGGCAGCAGGACGTCGCGCTCCTCGGCCCATTGGGCCGCCAGGTCGACGTAAGGCACCTCGCGCCGGGTCCCTTGCGCGGGCGGCGGCAGGTCCGTCAAACGGGGTTCAGCGGCCGGCATAGAACGCGCGCACCGTCTCGATCACGTAGTCCTGCTCGGCGCGGCTCAGGTGCTGATCGACCGGGAAGGTGACGATGTTCCGGGCGTGGGCGTCGGTGACCGGGAAATCGCCCTCCCGGTGGCCAAGGTGGGCCAGGCCCGGCTGCCGATAGATCGGCACGGGGTAGTGCACCTTGGCCTCGACGCCGCGCGCCAGGCAGTGCGCCAGCAGCGCGTCGCGCTCCTCGGCGAAGACGATGTAGAGGTGGTAGACGATCCGCATGTCCGCCGGCCGGGGCGGAATGCGGATCTGCGGCAGGGCGCCCAGGCCTTCGTCGTAGTAGGCGGCGTTCGCGATCCGCGCCTCGGCGATCGCCCGGGTCTGCGGGATCAGCCAGTTGCCGACCACGGCCTGCAGGGTATCGAGGCGCGAGTTGTAGCCGAGCAGCGCCACCGTGTCGCGGTCGGCGAGGCCGTGATTGCGCAGCAGGCGAAGCTCGGCGGCGAGATCGTCGTCGTCGGTGACGATCAGCCCGCCGTCGGACCAGACGTTGAGGTTCTTCAAGGGGTGCAGCGAGAACGCGCCGGCGCGCCCCCAGGTGCCGGCGTTGCGGCCGTCGAGGGCGCCCAGGATCGACTGGCAGGCGTCCTCGACCAGCGCCAGGCCGCGGCGCTCGGCGATCGGGGCGAGCTTGCGCATGTCGGTCATGTAGCCGGTGAAGTGCACCGGCACGATCGCCCGGGTGCGTTCGGTGATCGCCGCCTCGACCAGATCGACGTTCATGCAGAAGGTGTCGTCCACGTCGACGAAGACGGGGCGCGCGCCCACCTCGTTGATCGCGCCCACCGTGGCGACGAAGGTGTTGGCGGCGGTGACGACCTCGTCGCCGGGCCGAACGCCCACCGCCTTGAGCGCGAGCTTGATGGCGTCGGTGCCGGAATTGACGCCGATCGCGTGGCGGGCGCCGATCAGCGCGGCGAAGCGGCGCTCGAACTCGGCGAGCGGCTCGCCGAGGGTAAAGTCGCCGGTAGCGACGAAGGCCTTGAGGTCGTCCCACAGGTCGTCGCAGTCGGCGAACTGCTGCGGCAGGTAGGAGTAGCGCACCTGGGTCGGCGCTGGGCTTTGCCGCGGGCTTTGCTGCGCGCTTTGCGGCGAGGCCTTCGTTCGCGCCGGCGCACTCATCAGAACGGCCCCTTGAACGCCGGATCCGGCTTGTCGATTGGCACGCCCCGGCGGGCGGCGACGCAGGCCCGGCGCGCGCCCTCGGCGGCCGCGCCGTCGAGCCCCAGCATGTCCTCGACCAGATCGACGATATCGACCGAGCCGGGATAGTAGGCCTCGGCCAGCGCGCGGCTGCTGGGCGTCGGGTGGTCCGGCAGGCCGATCCGCCGCGGCGCCTGCTTCAGGTGAGCGAAGGCCCGCTCGGCGATCTCGGCCACCAGCTCGGCGCCGAGGCCGCCGACGCGCCAGCCCGTGTCGACCGTGATGAGCCGCCCGGTCTTCTCGACCGAGGCGAGGATCGCCGTCGGGTCGAGCGGCCGCAGCACCCGCAGGTCGAAGACCTCCGCCTCGCAGCCGGCCTCGGCCAGGGCGTCGGCCGCGCGCAGCGCCTCCAGGACCATGTAGGACGAGGCGACGATGGTGACGTCCCGGCCCTCGCGCACCCGGCGCGGGCCGTCGAGCGGCGCGGCGACGAAGCCCTCGGGCACCTCGCCGGTGACGTAGTGCAGCCAGCGGTGCTCCAGCATCAGCACCGGGTTGTCGTCGGCGATGGCGCCCAGCAGCAGGCCCTTGAAGTCGGCGGGCGTGGCCGGCATGACCACCTTGAGGCCGGGGATATGGGCGAACACCGCCTCGAGGCTCTGGGAGTGCTGCGGGCCCTGGCCCCAGCCGCGGCCGATCACCATGCGCACCACCAGCGGCACTTTGTGTTTACCGGCGGTCACGTAGTGGCTCTTGGCGGCGCTGTTGAAAAGCTGCTCGAGGCTGAGCAGGGCGAAGTCGACCCGCTGATGGACCAGGACCGGGCGCTGGCCCATGAGGGCGGAGCCGATGGCGACGCCGGTCAGCCCGTTTTCCGAGACCGGCATCTCGATCACCCGCTCGGGCCCGTACTTCTCGGCCAGGCCGAGGGTGGTCCCGAAGATGCCCTTGGGGTCGGCCACCCCCTCGCCCATGAGGTAGACCTCGGGCCAGCGCGCCAGCGCCAGGTCCATGGCCTCGCGCAGCGCCTCGGCGGCGTTGAGGAGGCGCGGCTCAGGCATAGACCCCCGCCCCAGCGGTCTCGGCCTCGGGATAGGGCGCGGCCTCGGCATGGGCGAAGGCGGCGGCGATCTCGTCCGCGAGGGCGCGCGCCATCGCAGCCTCCTGTTCGGCGTCCAGCACCCCCGCCTCGGTCAGCAGCCGGCGGTGGCGGGCGATCGGGTCGTGGCCGCGCCAGGCCTGGACCTCCTGCGCGCTGCGATAGCCGAGGTCGTCGTCGTAGAACGGCCCGCAGTGCTCGCGCCAGCGGTAGGTGTCGGCGAGGATGAAGCTCGCCCCGCCGCCGGCGCGCGCCTGCTCGACGGCTTCCGAGGACGCCCTGAGGACGGCGCGCACGTCGTTGCCGTCGACGTGGCAGCAGGCGAGGCCGTGGGCCCTGCCCATCTCCGCCAGCGGCCGCGCCGGCTGGCGCCGGTCGAGCGGCGTGTAGACGGAATAGAGGTTGTTCTCGCAGACGAACACCGCGGGCAGCCCCCGCAGCGCGGCGAAGTTGGCGCTCTCGTGATAGACGCCTTCCTCGAGGGCCGCGTCGCCGAGATAGATCACCGCCACGCCGTCGCGGCCCTGCTGGCGCAAGGCGAGCGCCGCGCCGACGCCGATCGGGATCGAGGCGCCGACCACCGGCAGGCTGAGCAGCACGCCCGCCGCCGGGTCGAACAGGTGCATCGAGCCGCCGCGGCCGCCGCAGCAGCCCGCCGCCTTGCCGTAGAGCTCCGCCAGCATGGCCTTGAGGTCGCCGCCCTTGGCGAGGTAGTGGGCGTGGCAGCGGTGGTTGCTCACCACCTGGTCGTCGCGCCGCAGCACGGCGCTCACGCCGACGGCGATCGCCTCCTGGCCGACCGAAAGGTGCACCGGGCAGCGCATCTTCTGCTCCTCGACCGGATAGCGCGCCGCGATCTCCTCCTCGACCATGCGGATGCGCAGCATGTCGCGGAACAGCGCGCGCATCGCCTCGGGGCCGAGGTCGAGGCCGCGCGCCGCTGCTTTGCGGGACGCCGTCGTGGCGGGCGCGTTCATTGCAGAGCGAGCTCCTGCATGCGCTTGATGTTGTAATACATGGGGTCGGTCATGGGATCGGGCACCTCGCCCGCCTGGAAGGCGTCGCGCAGATCGCGGATCGCCTGCTCGATAGTGTGCTTGGGCGCGAAGCCCAGCTCGCGGCGGATACGCTCGGAATTGACGTGGTAGGACCTGAGATCGTCCGACGGCACCACCTCGATCGGCACGCCGCCGACCACGCCCTGCACCATTTCCGCGATCTCCATCACCGGGTGGTTCTCGTAGCCGGCGTTGAAGATCCGCCCGTCGATCGCTGCCGCCGGCGCCGAGAGGCACGCGACGTAGAGGTCGGTCATGTCGGCGATGTGGATGTTGGGGCGCTTCTGGGCGCCGCCGAACACCTTGATGCGGCCGTTGTTGACGGCGTGATTGGTCAAGATGTTGACCGTCAGGTCGAGGCGCAGGCGTGGGCTGTAGCCGCACACCGTCGCCGGGCGCAGCACCAGGACGGCGAAGCCGGGCGCGCGCTCGGCCATCAGCTCCCGCTCGCACAGCGCCTTGAAACGGGAGTAGTCGGTGAGCGGCTCCAGCTCGAGGTCCTCGGTCACCTCGGCGTCCGGCTTGACGCCGTAGACCGAGGACGACGAGGCATAGACGAAGCGCTCGACGCCGGCCGCCTTGGCGGCGCGCACCAGCGGCAGGAAGGCGTCGTGGTTGATCGACTTGCCGAGGCCGGGATCGAGCTCGAAGGAGGGGTCGTTGGAGATGCAGGCCAGGTGGATGACGCTGTCGCAGCCGGCGAGGGCGTCGGCCACCGCCTCGGCGTCGCGCAGGTCGCCGCGCACCTGGCGCAGCTTGGGATGCCGCGCCACGCCGGCCAGCGTGTCGCCGTAGATGAAGAGGTCGAGCACGGTCACCCGGTGGCCCGCCCCGAGCAGCTTCGGCACCAGGACCGCGCCGACGTAGCCGGCCCCGCCGGTGACCAGGACGTGGCGGCCCGTCGTCTCGGCCGCGTCCGTCATGCCCATCGTCCTTTATCCCCGCCGGCCTGCGCGGCGGCGCTTGCGGTCGGGCAACGCACGGCGAGTCCTCGGCGCATCGATCCAGCCTATTTCAAGAGAGTTTGCAGATAGCGGATGAGCGGCACCTTCTCCACCGACTCCCGGTGGCCGACGATGCCGACCTTCATGGCGCCGACCGCGTTGCCGATGAAGCCGACCAGGTCCATGTCGGCGCCGCTCGCCACCAGCGGCGCGGTCACCGCCAGGAAGGCGTCGCCGGCGCCCAGGGTGTCGAGCGCCTGGCCGGTGAAGGCCGGGATGTGATGCACGCCGGCGGTGCGGTCGTAGGTGACGCAGCCGTAGCGGCCGTGGGTCAGGATCATGCGGTCGCAGGCGATCTGCTCCGGCAGGAGCTTGCTGGCGATCAGCCCGAGATCGCCGAACTTGTCGGCGACCGCCAGCTTGGCCTCCGGCGCGTCGATGCAGATGTAGTCGGCCCAGGGATACTTGGTGACCAGGTTGTAGCCCTGGTTGGCGCTGTTGCTCTGGGCGTTGACGGCGAGGAACTTGGCGCTTTCGCTGAGCGCATCGATGCTCTTGCGGGTGATCAGGCCGTGCCCGAAGTCGGTGACGATGACCACGTCGAAGTCGCCGGCGCGCGCGCGGATCATGTCCGCGAAGGTCCGCTCCTGCTCGCCGGCCAGGTGGCTGTCGTCCATGTGATAGACCTCGAACAGCTTGCGCAGGTAGTCGCTGTCGACGAAACGGCTCTTGCGGGTGGTCGGCACGCCCGGACGGCGGATCGCGCTCAGCTTCACGTTGGGCTTGACGGCGTCGAGCACCTCGGCCTCGAAGCTGTCGTTCTCGCCCAGGCAGGTCAGCACCTCCACCTCGCGGCAGAAGCTCGCGACGTGGTTGGCCGCCGCGATCACGCCGCCGGCGAAGACCTCGCGGTCCCGGTAGAGCGTCGCGATCAGGTTTTCCTTCGGCGATTTCCCGAGCGGCGAGACGTAGTGGTACTCGTCGATGATCGCGTCGCCGACCAGGAGCACGCGGTAGTCGCGCACGCTTTCGATCGTGGCGAGCAGCGTGTCGGCGATGTCGCGCTCGCGCTGCTGCTCCAG
>JAWWCG010000270.1:0-5579 GCA_033720555.1 Kiloniellales bacterium
CCCGCTGCCGGCGATGGCCGCCGGGGACCTGCTCGCGATTTGTTGTGCAGGCGCCTATTCGGCCTGCATGGCATCTGCGTATAATATGCGACGGCCGGCGCCGGAGATTCTGGTGCGCGGCCAGGACTTCGCGGTCGTGCGTCCACGCCCGGACTATGCCGAGATGCTGGCCCGCGACCGTCTGCCCGCCTGGCTCGCGTGAGGCCGGCGTCGCCGCAGGCCGATTTCGGCCGGTTTAGGCCGGTTTTGGAGCGGGCGGCGGAGAAGGAGAAGAGCGACGCACAAGGGCGCACCCGAGAGAGAAGCCCCAGGACGTAGCGCAGGACGTAGCGAGGCCGCCTTGCGCCGGCGCCTGGCGTCGCGCGTCGGGCTGGCGCGGGCCGCGCTGCTCTGGGAGCGGATTTGGCGCGCGCTGTGGCCGCTCGCGACAACCGTCGGGCTGTTCGCGGCGGTGGTCTTGCTGGATCTCCTGCCGGCCTTGCCGGGCTGGCTGCATTTCGCGCTCTTGGCCGGTTTCGTCGCGGCGCTCGCCGCCACCTCGGCCCTGCTGATCCGACGTTTGGCGATGCCGCAGGTGGCCGAGGCGCGCCACCGGCTGGAGCGTGACAGCGGCCTCGACCACCGGCCGCTCAGCTCGCTCGACGACCGGCTGGTCACGCCGAGCGGCGACCGGGAAGCCAGCGCCCTGTGGGAGGCCCACCGCCGCCGCTTGCGAGAGCAACTGGAACAGTTGCGGGTGAAGCTGCCGCGACCGGGCGTGGCCGCGGCCGACCCGCTGGCCCTGCGGGCCCTCGTCGTCCTGAGCCTGGTGGTCGGCGTGACCATCGGCCATGGCGACTGGACCAGGCGCCTGAGCGCCGCCCTGACGCCGCAGTTCGGCGCGATGGCGGCGCAAACCCCCGCCGCGCTCGACCTTTGGATCAATCCGCCGGACTACACCGCCCTGCCGCCGCTCTATCTCGAGCAGGGCGCGGGCGACCCGGGGGGCGGCCCGGTGGGCGCGCCGGAAGGCGCGGTTCTCGAGACGGTCAGCGTGCCGGCGGGCAGCACGCTCCTGGCCCAAGTCACCGGCGGCGGCGGAACGCCGGTGCTCCGGATCGGCGAGAGCGATCAGGACTTCGAGCGCGCCGGCGAGGAATCCTACCGGATTTCGACCGAGTTGACCGGCGGCGAGCGGGTCGCCGTGGTGCAGGACGACGACGAGCTGTCGGCCTGGGCCCTCGAGCTGATCCCCGACGAACCGCCCGACGTCGAGCTGACCTCGGCGCCTGCGCGCACGCGGCGCGGGGTGCTGCGCTTGGACTACGAGGCGAGCGACGACTACGGGGTCGTGTCGATCGCCGCGAGCATCCAGCGGATCGACGCGGTCGATCAGACCCCCCTCGAGATCGACCTGGTGCTGCCCGGCGGCGACCGGCGGGAGGTCTCGCAGTCCAGCTATCACGATCTCACGGCGCATCCCTGGGCGGGGCTCCACGTCGACCTTCGCCTGATGGCGGAGGACGCGATCGGTCAGCGCGATGTCAGCTATCCCGTGCGCCTGGTCTTGCCCGAACGCATCTTCAACCATCCGGTCGCGCGGGCCCTGGTTGAGCTGCGCAAGCAGCTCAGCATCGATCCCGAAGCCCGCCTGCCGGTGATTCGCGCCCTGACCGAGATCTACAGCCGGCCGCAGCATTTCTACAACGATGTGACGGTGGCTCTGGCGATCCGCCTCGCCGAACGGCGCCTGATCTACGATCCGAGCGAAGGGGCCGTCGGCCAGGTTCAGGAGTTGCTCTGGGATACGGCGCTGCACATCGAGGAAGGCGAGGTGGCCGTCGCCGAACGCGATCTGCGCGAGATCCAGGAAGCCCTCATGCGGGCCCTGGAGAGCAACGCCTCGGACGAAGAGATCGCGAATCTTATGGAGCAGCTTCAGCAGGCCCTCGACCGCTATCTCGAGGCGCTGGCCGAGCAGCTCATGGAGCAAATGGCCCAGGGCCAGGAAATGCAGTCGCCCCCGCCGGTCGCGGAGCTGCTCGGCGGCGACGACCTGCGGGAGATGATCGACCGGGCGCGCGAACTAGCGCAGAGCGGCGCGCGCGAGGCGGCGCGGGAGCTGCTCTCGCAGCTCCGCGAGATGCTGGAAAACATGCAGGCCGGGCTGATGAGCCAGCAGATGGCGGACGACGAGCGCGGCGCCTGGCAGATGATGGAGCAGCTGGACAGCATGATGCGCCGGCAGCAGGAGCTGCTGGACCGCAGCTATCAGCGCTCGCAGGAGGGCGAGCCGCGCTCGGGCGAGGAGCTGTCGCAACGGCTGCAGGAAAATCTGGCGGACGCCAGCCGCCAGGAGAACCTGCGGCGGGAGCTGGGCCGCACCATGCGCGAGCTGGCGGACATGTTGAACAGCATGCCGCGGCCCCTGGGGCGCGCCGAGCAGGCCATGCGCGACGCCCGCGACGCCCTCGAGCAGGGCCAGGAGGGCCAGGCGATCGATCCGCAGACCCGGGCGGTCGATCAATTGCAGCAGGGCATGCAGTCGATGGCCGAGCAGATCATCGAGCAGATGGGCAACACGGCGCAGCGCGGCTCAGGCCAGACCGGCGTCCAGCCGGGCCAGGGCCGCGACCCGCTGGGCCGGCGGTGGGGCAGCGGCAACCGCGAGGCCATCGAAGGCGTTCAGATCCCCGACCAGATGGACCTGCAGCGCGCCCGCGAGATCCTGCGCGAGCTGCGCGACCGCCGGGGCGACCGCACCCGGCCGAGCGACGAACTGCGGTACATCGACCGCCTGCTGCGTCGGTTCTGAAGCCCGCCCGATCGCGGCGGCCCGGCGCCGGCCTGAGCAGGGAATTCCCCCGTTTATCGCGCCGAACGTCCGGCCAAAATCGCACCGTCAGCGCGGTTCAATCTGGTCGGATACTGCTCTAGCGCCGATGGGGCACGAAGTTCAGGTTGAGGTTGCCCTGGCCCGGCGGATCCTGGGTCGAGGTGTGAAACGGCGCGTGGCCGCCGGGTGGCAGCACGTCGGTCTCGGCGGCGAAAACCCAGCGCTTCAGCTCGATGCCGGTCGGGTCCATCAGCGTCGCCACCAGTTCCGGCACGTCCTGGGACCGGTCCGTCGGATTGAAGATCTCGCCCTCGATGACCAGCTCCGGCGTGCCGTTCACCTGTCGCCGGCCCGAGGTGACGTCGCGCAGGCGCAGTTGGACCAACGGCGCCGGCGGGATCGGCCGCTCGTCCGCGAGCCCCAGCAAAACGTAGAGCGGCGCGGTCTCCGGCGCCCATGCCATCAATTGCTGGCGGCCGACCACCAGGCCGACCACCAGAGCCGCGGCGCACAGCGCGAACAGCGCCCAACCGACGAACGAGGCGCTGCGGCCGCGCTCCCGGTCCGGGCGCCGCCGCGAGGAGCGCCAGTGGCCGGGCGGCGCCTCAGGCGGGAGCGGCCCGGAGGTGGTCACGATCGGCCGCGGCAAGGCGGCGTCGCCTGGCGGCGGCGCGCCGTCGGCGCGCGCCTCCTCGGGACCCAGCTCCTCGGGGGCCGCTTGGGCCCAAGAGTCCTCGCTTTGGTCCTCCGGCAGGTCCGCGAGCTCGTCCGGGATGGTCTCGACCGGCATGGCGAGCCAACTGTTGCCGCAGCGCCCGCAGCGCACCTTGCGCCCCGTGGGCTTGATCGCGGTTGCATCGACGAGGAACCCGCTGTCGCAGGACGGACAGACCAGTTTCATGATGGCGGCGATTCCCAGGCGGTCCGATTCGTCTTTTATAAGAGGGCATTGCGCCGAGCGCAAGCTGGCCACGCGACACCCCGGCGGCGCGGCCGGCGATATGCTTTACGAATCTGAAGCCCCTGTGCAATGCTCACGCGCCTTGACTGAGGGGTCGTTTGCGCCGTGGTCCGCTTCGAGGAGGTATCGCTACGTTACGATGCGGGGCCGGAGATCTTGAGCCGCGTCTCGTTCGAACTCGATCCCGGTTCCTTTCATTTCGTTGCGGGCCCGAGCGGCGCGGGCAAGTCCACCTTGCTTCGCTTGATGTTTCTGGCGCAGCAGCCGAGCGACGGCCGCTTGAGCCTGTTCGGCCGCGACGTGGCGGGGCTGAGCCGCGACGACCGGGCGCTGATGCGCCGGCGGATCGGCGTGGTGTTTCAGGATTTCCGCCTGCTCGACCACTTGACCGTCCTGGAGAACGTCGCCCTGCCGTTGCGGGTCACCGGTCAGAAGGGTCAGAAGATCCACGAACACGTGGCCGAGCTATTGACGTGGGTCGGACTGGCCGAACAGTTGAACGCCTATCCCGCCACCCTGTCCGGCGGCCAGCAGCAGCGGGTCGCCATCGCGCGGGCGGTGATCGCGCGCCCCAGCCTGCTGCTCGCCGACGAGCCCACCGGCAACGTCGACGACCGCCTGGCCGTGCGTTTGCTCTACCTGTTCGAGGAGCTGAACAAGCTGGGCACGACGGTGCTGATCGCGAGCCACAACGAGTCCCTGGTGGCGCGCTTCAACCACCCCGTGCTGCGCCTGAAGGACGGCGTCGTGACGCTGGAGCGGGCGCCTTACGCGACGCCGACCACGGCCGCCGGGACCGCCGCCTGAATGAGACTGTCGAGCCGAGACGTTCCGCTGGACCGAGACGCTTCCGGGCCGTTTCTGCCCTGGATCGTGGCGGTCCTGGTCTATCTGGCGGCGCTCGCCATGGCCGCGGCCCTGGTGGTCAATCAGGTCACGGACGACTGGCAAAAGGATCTCGCCGACGGCTTGACCGTTCAGGTGCCGCCGCCGGCGGTGGGGGAGTCCGACCGCCTCTATGGCGAGCGCATCGTGCGCATGGTCGAGCTGCTGAGCGGGTGGCCCGGCGTGGCCGCGGCCCGCCATCTCGAGCAGGAGGACGTCGCGGCGCTGCTCGAGCCCTGGCTGGGCGAGACCGGGGTCTCGCAGGAACTGCCGGTGCCCGCCCTGATCGCGGTCGAGCTCGCCGCCGGCGAGCCGCCCGATCTCAAGGCGCTGACGGCCGAGCTGCGGCGCGTCGCGCCCGGCGTGCTGGTGGACGACCATCAGCTTTGGCTGGCCGATCTCCTGGCGCTCGGCCGATCGGTCAAGCTCGGGGCCCTGGTGGTCGTGGTCTTGATCATATTTTCCGCCGTGGTCGCGGTGGTTTTCCTGACGCGCACGGGCCTCGCCATTCATCAGCGCGTAATCGGCCTGCTTCACATGATCGGCGCCCACGACGCCTATATCGCGCAGCAGTTTCAGCTCCACGCGCTCCGGCTGGGATTGCTCGGCGGCCTGGTCGGCCTCGGCTTCGCCGCGGCCACGATTCTGTCCGTGGGCGCCTGGCTCCGCGCCAGCGAGAACGAGATCCTGCCGGATCTCTCGCTGTCGCTGGCGAGCTGGTCGCTGCTCGTTTTGCTGCCGCCGGCGACCGCGCTGGTGGCCATGGTGACCGCCCGACTGACGGTGCTGCGCAGTCTGGCGCGCATGCCCTAGAGCAGTACCCGACCAGATTGAACCACGCTGACGGTGCGATTTTGACCGGACGTTAGGAGCGAGGACGATGGACATGCCGACGCATATTCGAGGACGAGCAACGCG
>JAWWCG010000271.1:0-5542 GCA_033720555.1 Kiloniellales bacterium
CCCGATGGCGCGTTCGCCCATGTCCCGTCGCCCGCCGATCCCGATCGCCGCCCGCGCCCCGATGCCGCTGCGCTTCGCCTTGGCCGCGGCCGGCCTCGCGCTGGCCGCAGCCTGCGCCACATCCGACGACATGGCCGACAAAACGGCCGGCCAAGCGGCCGATCAGGCCGAGGAGCTGTCCGCCATGGACCGGGCCGAGCGGTCCCATCGCGCCATGGACTACAAGACGGCCCGCGAGATCTGGTCGAGGGAGGCCGCGGCCGGCAACCTGGAAGCCCAATACCGGCTCGGCGGGCTCTACGAGAACGGCGAGGGGGTCAAGCAGGACCCGGTCCTGGCCGCCCAATGGTACCGGCGCGCGGCGGACGGCGGCCACGCCGGCGCGCAGCACGACCTGGGCGTGCTCTACGAGAACGGCGAAGGCGTCGAGCAGGACGACGCCGCGGCGGCGGCGCTCTACCGCCGGGCCGCCGAGCAGGGCCACATGCTGGCGCAGTACGCGCTCGCCATGATGTACCGCCAAGGCATCGGCGTGCCGCAGGACTACGGCGAGGCGGCCCGGTGGCTGCGGCCGGTCGCCGAACGCGGCTACGCGGTCGCCGAGGTCAACCTGGCCTTCCTTTACCGCGACGGCCTCGGCGTCGACCAAGACCTCGACGAAGCCCTGCGCTGGTTCCGCTCGGCCGCCGCGAAGGGGCATCCCGTGGCCCAGAACAACCTCGGCCTGATGTACCGGGAGGGCCTGGGCGTGCCGCGCGACCTCGCGACGGCGGCCGAGTGGTTCGAAAAGGCGGCGAGCAGCGGCCTGGCCAACGCCCAGTACAACCTGGGCGGCGCCTACGAGCGCGGCGCGGGCGTGCCGCAGGACGACGCCGAGGCCGCGGCCTGGTATCGCCTGGCCGCCGCTCAGGGCTCGGAGGAGGCCCGCCTGGGCCTGGCGCGGCTCGGGGCCGACTAGCGGCTGGAGTCCACCGCAATGACCCACCAGCCCATCGAGCAGTGGCGAATCGACAAGCCCGTGGCGCGCTCGCCCGGCGGCGTGGTGGCGGCCCAGAACATCCGCGCCGCGCGCATCGGCGCCGCCATCCTCGAGGACGGCGGCACGGCCGTCGACGCCGCCGTGGCGACCGCCTTCGCCCTCGGCGTCGTCGAGCCGTGGATGAGCGGTCTCGGCGGCTGCGGCTACCTGCTCGCCTACCGGCGCGAAACCGCCGAGGTCGCGGCGGTCGATTTCGCCACGGCCGCGCCCCGCGCGCTCGATCCCGGCGCCTTTCCCGTGGTGCCCGGCGGCGCTTACGATTCCGATCTTTTCGGCTGGCCGCGGGTGGTCGGCGACCGCAACCTCCACGGCCCGCTGTCGATCGGCGTGCCGGGCACGGTGGCGGGCCTCGCCTTCGCCCACCGGCGCTTCGGCCGCCTGCCGTGGCCGGAGCTGCTGCGCCCGGCCATCGAGCTGGCGCGAGAGGGGCACCGGGTCGATTGGTGGTCGACCCTGCGGATCGCCGGCGAGGCGGCGGAGCTGCGGCTCTATCCGGCGGCGGCCGCGATCTACCTGCCGGACGGCCTGGTGCCGGTCGGGCCGGCCGACGCCAGCCTGAGGCTCGACCTGGGCGCCCTGGCCGGGACCCTGGAGCGGCTCGCCGTCGCCGGGCCGGAGGATTTCTATCGCGGCGAGATCGCCCAGGCGCTCGCCGGCGACGTGGCGGCGGCGGGGGGCTGGCTCGCCGCCGGCGACCTGGCGGCCTACCGCGCCCTCGACGCCGCGCCGAAAACGCTCGCGCGCAACGGCGCCGAGATTCATCTGCTCCAGGGCCTCAACGCCGGGCCGACCTTCGCCGCCGCCCTGGCGCAGTTGCCCCCCCTCACCGCCGGCCCGCCCGGGGCGGAGGCCTTCGTCGCCCTGGCGCAGGCGCTTTCGAGCGCCATCGGGGACCGCCTGGCCCGGCTCGGCCACGACGGCGACCAGGCGGGCCAGGCCAGCACCACCCATGTCTCGGTCGCCGACCGCGACGGCAACCTGGTGGCGCTCACCAACACCCTGCTGTCGCTGTTCGGCAGCAAGGTGCTGTCGCCCTCGACCGGGATCCTGCTCAACAACGGGGTCATGTGGTTCGATCCGGTTCCCGGCCGCCCCAACTCGATCGCCGCCGGCCAGCGGCCGCTGTGCAACATGTGCCCGCTGGTGGCGACCCGCGGCGGCGCCCCCTGGTTCGCCCTCGGCGCCTCGGGCGGCCGGCGGATCCTCGCGGCGGTCTTCCAGCTCACCGCCTTCCTGGTCGATTGCGGCCTATCGGTCGAGGCGGCCGCCGCCCAGCCCCGGCTCAACGTCGACGGCGGCCCCGCCGTCGAGGCCGATCCGCGCCTCGACCGGGCGGTGCTCGACGCCCTCGCCGCCGTCCTGCCGCTCACCGAGGTCGAGGCCCTGGTCCAGCCGAACCACTACGCCAACCCGGTGATCGCCGGGCACGAGGACGGCACCGCCTTCGGCGCCGCCCAGCTTCGCTCGCCGGTCTCGGGCGCCGTCGGGGTCCGATGAGCGGCCAGGCCTCGCTGCGGTCCGAGCCGGCGGGAACCGCTCGGCCGCATTGGCTCAACCGGCGGCGCCTACGGGCTTATCCCTGGCTGTTCCTGCTCGCCTTCGCCGTGATCGCCGGCTATTGGGCGGCCACCTCCGACCAGGGCCTCGACACCCGGGGCAAGCCGCTCGGCTACGATTTCGTCAGCTTCTGGAGCGCCTCGACGCTGGCGCTCGAGGGCGAGCCCGAGGCCGCCTACCGGCCCGAGCGCATCCTCGAGACCGGGCGCCGCGCCATTCCCGACCTAGAGACCCGCTTCATCTGGTCCTATCCGCCGACCTATCAGCTCCTGGTGCTGCCGCTCGGGCTGCTGCCGTTCGTGTGGGGCTATCTGCTGTGGTTCCTGGTCTGGCTGATCCCCTTCGCACTGGCGATCCGCAAGCTCGCGCCGGCGCCGGAGACGCTGCTGCTGACGCTCGCCTTTCCCGGCACCCTGCTCAATCTGGCCCAGGGGCAGAACGGCCTGATGGTGGCCGCCCTGTTCGCCGGCGCCATGGTATGGCTGCGCCCGCGTCCGGTCTTGGCCGGGATCCTGATCGGCCTGATGAGCTGCAAGCCGCAGTTCGGCCTGCTGATACCGATCGCGCTGATCTGCGGGCGCCACTGGACCGCCTTCGCCGCCGCCGCGGCGACCACCCTCGCCTTCGCCGGCCTGTCGCTCCTCGCCTTCGGGGCCGACGCCTGGCTGGCGTTCCTCGCCAACATGGAGTTCGCGACCGCCGTGCTGGAGGACGGCCGCCTGCCGTGGGCCAAGATGCCCAGCCTGTTCGCCGCCCTGCGCCTGGTCGGCGTGCCGGTCGATTGGGCCTATGTCGGGCAGGCCGCGCTGGCGGCGGCGACGGCGGCGACCGTCGCGCTGGTCTGGTGGCGGGCGACGCCGCTGCCCTTGGCGGCGGCGGTGCTGACCAGCGGCGCGCTGCTGGTCTCGCCCCACGTCAACGATCACGACCTCGCCCTGCTCGCGGTGCCGATCGCGCTGCTCGCCTGGCACGGCCAGCAGGCTGGGTGGTGGCGCGGCGAGCGCGAGATCCTGGCGCTCGCCTGGCTGGCGCCGGTGCTGACCGCCCTGGTCGCGACGCCGACCCGGGTGCAGGTCGGCCTCGCCTGCGTGCTCGCGCTCTTCGTCCTGGCCGCGCGGCGGGCCTTGGCGGCGGCGCCGGAGTCGCCGCGGCGCGCCCGCTCGTAACCCTCCGTTAAGGCCTCCGCCGGCAAACTGGTCCCCGTCTTGGGCAAGGGCAACGGGGGCGGAGGCAGACATGAGCATCGTGACGGCGCTCTGGCGCGGACAGGTCCCCCTGGCGCGCACGGCTTGGTTCTACGGCGGCGTGCTTCTGGTCGCCCTGATCTCGCCCGTCATCGTGCTGACGGCCGTTCAATCGCCGTTCCTGCGCTCGCCGCTGATGCTCCTGCTGTGCGTCATGGTGCTGGTCTACGCGGCCTTCATCGCGGTCGCCATCTGGCGCAGCGCCAACAACTACGGCGGCTGGGTCGCCTGGCGGGCGCTCGCCAAGGGCTCGGTGGTGGTGGTCTTCATGCAGACGGCGGTCAAGCTGGCCGGGAGCTGAGCCCCCGCCAGGCGACCCAGCCGCCGTCCCGCGATCGACCGCCGCGCCCAAATTACACGACCATCGGTGCAAAAACTGCTAGGTAAGCCGCAGCGCCCGCTGATCAGGGACCGGGGAGCCTTGCCTGGAGAGACCGAGATCGCCGTCCGGGACGCGCCGCTCGAGCTGTGCGTGGTGGTGCCGACCTTCAACGAGGCGGACAACATCGCGCGGCTGATCGAGCGGCTCGCCGAGACGCTCGCCGGCATCGCGTGGGAGGCCGTCGTGGTCGACGACGAGTCCCCCGACGGCACCGCCGAGGTGGTGCGCCGGATCGCCCGGAGCGACCGGCGCGTGCGGATCATGAAGCGCATGGGCCGCCGCGGCCTGTCGTCGGCCTGCATGGAGGGCATGCTGGCCACCGCCGCGCCCCACATCGCGGTCATCGACGCCGATTTCCAGCACGACGAGGCCTTGCTCCCGGCCATGCTCGAGACCCTGCGCGGCGAGGACCTGGACCTGGTGGTCGGCAGCCGCTTCGTCGCCGGCGGCGGGACCGGAAGCTGGTCGGCGCAGCGGCTCAAGGCGAGCCGGCTGGCCACCTGGGTCAGCCGGCTGCTCGCCAACGTCGATCTCAAGGACCCGATGAGCGGCTATTTCATCATCCGCCGCGAGGCGCTGGACGCGGCCATGCCGCACGTCTCGGGCATCGGCTTCAAGATCCTCCTGGACCTGGTCGCGTCGTCGCCCCGGCCGCTCAGGATCCGCGAGCTGCCCTACGAGTTCCGCGAGCGCCGGGCCGGCGAGAGCAAGCTCGACCTGCTGACCGCCTGGCAGTTCCTCATGATGCTGTGGGACAAGCGCCTCGGGCGCCTGATGCCGGCGCGCTTCGTCTCGTTCAGCGTGGTGGGCGCGTTCGGCGTGGCCGTGCACTTCGTCATCCTGAGCGTGCTGTACCGCACCTTGGGCGCCGACTTCGTCGCCTCCCAGGCGGCGGCCGCGGTCGGCGCCATGACCGGCAATTTCCTGCTCAACAACCTGCTGACCTATCGCGACCAGCGGCTCAGGGGCCGCGAGATGCTGCGCGGCTGGCTGACCTTCACCCTGGCGTGCAGCGTCGGCGCGATCGCCAACGTGGGAATCGCCGCCGCCCTGTTCCGCGGCGACATCGGCTGGTTCCTCTCGGCCCTGGCCGGGGTCGTGGTCGGCGCGGTGTGGAACTACGCCGCCACCTCGTTCTACACCTGGCGACGCGGCTAGAGCAGTCCCCGACCAGATTGAACCACGCTGACGGTGCGATTTTGACCGGACGTTAGGAGCGCGGACGATGGACATGCCGACGCATTTTCGAGGACGAGCGACGCGACGTCCGGCCAAAAGCGCCCGTCCCCTCGGGGTTGGCCTGGGCTGGCGCTCCGCGTC
>JAWWCG010000272.1:0-5529 GCA_033720555.1 Kiloniellales bacterium
CCGGCGTGCAGTTCGACACCACCATCAACGAGTGGCACACCTGTCCGACCTCGGGCCGGATCAACGCGTCCAACCCCTGCTCGGAGTACATGTTCCTCGACGACACCGCCTGCAACCTGGCCTCGCTCAACCTCATGGCGTTCCGCGCCAAGGACGGCGGCTTCGACGTCGACGGCTACGAGCACGCGGTGCGGCTGTGGACGGTGAGCCTCGAGATCGCCGTGCTGATGGCCCAGTTCCCGTCGCGGCGGATCGCCGAGCTGTCCTACGAGTTCCGCACCCTCGGCCTCGGCTACGCCAACCTGGGCGGCCTGCTGATGGCCCGCGGCCTGTCCTACGACAGCGACGCGGGGCGCGCGGTCTGCGCCGCGCTCAGCGCCATCCTGACCGGCGTCTCCTACGCCACCTCGGCCGAGATGGCGGGCGAGCAGGGCGCCTTCCCCGGCTACGCCGCCAATCGGGAGGACATGCTGCGGGTGATCCGCAACCACCGCCTGGCGGCCCACGGCCGGGCGTCGGGCTACGACGGCCTGTCGGTGCCGCCGGTGCCGCTCGACGCGGCGCTGTGCCCCGAGCGGAGCCTGGTGGACGCCGCCCGCGCCGCCTGGGACCTGGCGCTCGAGCTGGGCGAACGGCACGGCTACCGCAACGCCCAGGCCAGCGTCGTCGCGCCGACCGGCACCATCGGACTGGTGATGGACTGCGACACCACCGGCATCGAGCCCGACTTCGCGGTGGTCAAGTTCAAGAAGCTGGCCGGCGGCGGCTACTTCAAGATCATCAACCGCACGGTGCCCGAGGCGCTGCGTACCCTGGGCTACGACGAGGCCGAGATCGAGGCGATCATCCGCTACGCCGTCGGCCACGGCACGCTCAGGACCGCCCCCGGCGTCAATCACGCGGCGCTCAAGGCCAGGGGCTTCACCGAGGCGGCGCTTGGCCTGCTGGAGGATGCGTTGGCCAGCGCCTTCGACATCAAGTTCGCCTTCAACAAGTGGACGCTCGGCGAGTCCTTCTGCTCCGAGGCGCTCGGCTTCGCCGCCGCCCAGCTCGAGGACGTGACCTTCGACCTCTTGAGCGCGCTGGGCTTCTCCAAGGCCGACATCGAGGCGGCCAACGTGCATTGCTGCGGCGCCATGACCCTGGAGGGCGCGCCGGGGCTCAAGCCCGAGCACCTGCCGGTGTTCGACTGCGCCAATCCCTGCGGGCGCATCGGCAAGCGCTACCTCTCGGTCGAGAGCCATATCCGCATGATGGCCGCCGCCCAGCCGTTCATCTCCGGGGCCATCTCCAAGACCATCAACATGCCGAACCGGACCACGGTCGAGGAGTGCAAGGCCGCCTACATGCTGTCGTGGCGCCTCGGCCTCAAGGCCAACGCGCTCTACCGCGACGGCTCCAAGCTGTCGCAGCCGATGTCGTCCGCCCTGTTCGACGAGGTGGTCGAGGACGAGGACGACGCGTTCGACGTCGCCAGCCTGAGGGACCGGCTGATCGAGGCGCCGGCCGCCGAGCGCGCCGAGATCGTCGCCGAGCGGGTCATCGAGCGGGTGGTGGAGCGCGTCGTCAGCGAGCGCACCCGCCTGCCCCAGCGCCGCAAGGGCTATACCCAGAAGGCGATCGTCGGCGGCCACAAGGTCTACCTGCGCACCGGCGAGTACGAGGACGGCCGCGTCGGCGAGATCTTCATCGACATGCACAAGGAAGGCGCCGCCTTCCGCAGCCTGATGAACAACTTCGCCATCGCCATCTCGATCGGGCTGCAGTACGGCGTGCCGCTCGAGGAATACGTCGAGGCCTTCACCTTCACCCGCTTCGAGCCCTCCGGCATGGTCGAGGGCAACGACGCCATCAAGATGGCGACCTCCGTGCTCGACTACATCTTCCGGGAGCTGGCGGTCTCCTACCTCGGCCGCAGCGACCTCGCCCACGCCGAGCCGGGCGATCTGCTGCCCGATTCGATCGGCCGCGGTAACCAGGAAGGCGACCTCGACCCCGCCGGCGCCAACGCCATGGCCGAGACCGTGCGCCGGGTCGCCTCGACCGGCTACGTCCGCAATCAACTCCTGGTGCTCGACGGCGGCGCCCTCGGCCAGATCCGCGCGGCGGCCCATACGGTCACCAATGCCGCCGCGAACGGCGCGGGCGCCGCTCAGGAACTCGCCGGCCAAGCGGGCTTTGCCGAGGCCCTGGCCGTCGGGAGCGTTGCCGCCAACGGCGCCGGAGACGCCAACCGCCGCTTCGAGCGCGTCCGCGAGGCGCGCCTCAAGGGCTACGAAGGCGACTCCTGCGGCGAATGCGGCAACTTCACGCTGGTGCGCAACGGGACGTGCTTGAAATGCGCGACCTGCGGCGCCACCAGCGGCTGCTCGTAGCGGGCAGCGATCGCGGTCGGGAAGGTCCCGCTTTCCGGCCTGTCACGTCTCTGTTCTCCCTGCGACCTGCGGGGCGGTCGGCAACCGCCCCGCATTTTTCTCGCCCGCCCGGCCGCTGAGGCCCCGCCCATCGATAGGCCCGGCGATAGGCCCACAGATATGCCCGGCGATAGGCCCGGCGGGGATTGCCGCCCGCCGCCGGCGCGGCTATCTTCGCGCGCCCGCGGGACTTCCCCGCTCGCTTCGTGTCGCTCGGCGCCAGGCCGGGCGAAGCGACCGGGGCCGAGGGCGCGAGCTTGAGACGACGCCAGCCGCAATCAGGAGGACGAGGGACATGGCCGGAAAGATCGACGCACACTTGCAGGACCTGGGCATCACGCTGCCGGAGCCGGCGACGCCGGTGGCCAACTACGTGCCCTACGTGAAGACCGGCAACCTGATCTTCGTCTCCGGCCAGGTGCCGGTCGAGGGCGGCGAGCTCAAGTACGTCGGCAAGCTGGGCGCCGACGTCTCGCTCGAGGACGGCCAGGCCGCCGCCCGGCTCTGCGGCATCAACATCATCTCCCAGCTCAAGGCCGCGCTCGACGGCGACCTCGACCGGGTCGTGCGGATCGTCAAGCTCGGCGGCTTCGTCAACTCGACGCCGGACTTCGCCCAGCAGCCGCAGGTCGTCAACGGCGTCTCCGACCTCATGGTCGAGGTGTTCGCCGACAAGGGCAAGCACGCCCGCGCCGCGGTCTCGGCCGGCGCGCTGCCGAGCGGCGTGGCGGTCGAGGTGGACGCCGTCGTCGAGGTCGCCTGAGGCGCCGGGTACGCCCGCCCGCGCGAAGCCGTCTGTGCGAAACACTTGACCGCCGGCGCGCGGCCGGGCGATACCCCTGCCATGCCCCGAAACAACACGGGCCCTCGCACGACGGCCAAAGGCGCGAGAGCCACAGGCACGAGCGGCACGAGTGGCACGAGCGCGACGGCTCGAAGCGCGAGAGCCAAGCGCGCGCGCGGCCAGGACGGCCCGCGCGGCCCGCACGGTCGTGGCGAGGCGGCGGCCCGGCTGCTGGCTGCCCACCCGGACATCAAGTGGGTCGACGCGATCTACGCCGACCTCTCCGGCGTGGTGCGCGGCAAGCGCTATCCCGTCGCCCAGCTCGCCAAGCTGCTCGAGGGAACCCTGGCGATGCCCGGCTCGGTCTTCCTGCTGGACACCGCCGGGGAGAGCCACGACCCCTGCGGCTACGGCTTCACCGACGGCGACCCGGACACCCCGGTGCGCGCCGATCCGGCGACCCTGGCGCCGGTGCCCTGGGCCGAGGTGCCGAGCGCCCAGGTGCTGCTGCGCTTCTACGAGAAGGACGGCAGCCCGTTCCGCTTCGAGCCGCGCACGGTCGCCGGCCGGGCCCTGGCGCGCCTGAAGGAGCTCGAGGTGCGGCCGGTGGTCGCCTTCGAGCTGGAGTTCTACCTGGTCGATCGGGAGCGCGCGGCGGGCGGCGCGCCCCAGCCGCCGGCCTCGCCGGCGACCGGCCGGCGCGGCAGCGAGACCCAGGTCTACGCCATGACCGACGTCGACGCCTACGGCGCCGTCCTGCAGGACATCGCCGAGGCCTGCGCCGCCCAGGGCATCCCCTGCGGCGCAATCTCCTCGGAATACGCCCCCGGCCAGTTCGAGATCAACCTGCAGCACCTCGAGGACCCGCTCCTGGCCGCCGACCACGCGGTCCTGTTCAAGCGGGCGGTCAAGGGCGTCGCCCGGCGCCACGGCCTGCAGGCGACCTTCATGGCCAAGCCCTACGCCGACCAGGCGGGCAGCGGCCTCCACCTCCACATCAGCCTGCTCGACAAGGCCGGGCGCAACCTCTTCGACGGCGGCAAGGAGCCGGCGAGCCCGGCGCTGCGCCACGCCATCGGCGGCGTGCTCGACCTCATGCCGGAGTCGATGGCGCTGCTCTGCCCCAACGTGAACTCGTTCCGCCGCTTCAAGCCGAACATCTTCACCCCGCTGCAGCGCTGCTGGGGCTACGAGAACCGCTCGGTGGCGCTCCGGGTGCCGCTCGGCGACGGCGCGTCGCGGCGCATCGAGCACCGCATCGCCGGCGCCGACGCCAACCCCTATTTGGTGCTGGCGACCCTCCTGGCCGGCGTCCACCGGGGCCTGGTCGAGAAGATCGACCCCGGCCCGCCGTTCGACGGCAACGCCGGCGCCGACTACGACCCCGACGTGCCGTTCCGCCCGCGCCGGGCGCTCGAGCGCCTCGCCGCTGGCGGCCCCCTCGTCGACTACCTCGGCGCCGACTACGTGAAGGTCTACACCGCCTGCAAGCTCGCCGAGCTCGACAGCTTCGAGAGCGAAATCAGCGACCGGGAATACGCCTGGTACCTCCAGGCCGACTAAGCGGTCGCGCCGGGCGGTCTGCCGGGGGGCCCCCGAGGCCCGCGAGACGGCCCATGACGACCCGCGCGAACCACCCAAGCGACACACAAGACGCACAAGACGCACAGCGCCGCACGACGCGCCGGGAGGCCCTGCTGCGGCGCGTCTTCCGCCTCAGCCTCCTCGCCAAGGCGGCCCACAGCGTCCTCGAGCTCGCCGCCGGCCTGGCGCTCCACTGGACCTCGAGCGACGCCATCGCCCGGGCGGCGCGCGGCTTCGCCGGCCACGAGCTGCTCGAGCACCCCGACGACCGGATCGCGCAGGCCCTGGTGCGCGCCGCCCAGTCCTTCTCCGTCGACCAGCAGGCCGCGGCCGTCGCCTACCTGACCAGCCATGGCGCGGTGGAGATCTTTCTGGTGGCGATGATCCTGCGCGAGCGGCTGTGGGCCTATCCGCTCTACATGGCCGCCCTCGGGCTCTTGATCGCCTATCAGGGCTATCAGCTCGCCCTCGCCTTCCACCTCTGGCTGGCGGCGCTCACCTTGTTCGACGCGGCGGTCGTCTGGCTCACCTGGCACGAGTACCGGGTGCGCCGCGCGCTGCGCCGGCCAGGCTGATCTGGGGCCGCGCTGATCTGGGGCCGCGCTGATTTGGGCCCCGGCGCGGCCCGGCGCGGCGCGAAGACGGGCCGCGAGGATTCGCGCACATCGGTTAAGTAATACGGTTAATTTGACTTAATTATTGACAACCGGTAAATGAAAACTTAAAATTATACTAATGAATTTTGAA
>JAWWCG010000273.1:0-5519 GCA_033720555.1 Kiloniellales bacterium
CGCAGCGCGGTGACGTCCTCGCCGAGAACGCCGGACATGCCCTCCGGGTCGAGGAAGTCCCGCTGCATGTCGATGACCAGGAGGGCGGTTCGTCCCGCCGGCAGCCGCAGCGAGCGGCCGGCCCAACAGTCGACGCGCCAGCCGCTGGGGTCCACGGCGGGGGGCTAGTCCAAGAGCTCGGCGATCGGGCGCGGCAGGACGAACGCGGCCCGGTGGAAGGCCGGCGTGTAGACGCGCGGCTCGAGGCCAGAGGCCGCCAGGCGCTCGGCGAGGGTTTCTTCCGACAGGGCGCGCAGGCCGGGCTCGTCGCTGGCCCAGCCGAACGCCATGTAGCCGCCGACGAAGACCGGGACCGCGACGACGTAAAGGGAGGCGTCGGCGAAAGAGCGCGCCAGGCCGTCGGCGGCAGTGCGCACGGCGTCGGGATAGAGGAACGGCACGCCGAACTGGCTGATCAGGACGCCGCCCGGCGCGAGGATTCTGTGGCACGCCCGGTAGAAGGGCTCGCGGAACAGCACCTCGCCCGGGCCGGGCAGGGGGTCCGTCGAGTCGATCAGGATGACGTCGAATGGCCGCTCGCAGCGGGCGACGTAGTCGACGCCGTCCTCGAAGCGCAGATCCAGCCGCGGATCCTCGAAGGCGCCGGCGTTCACCGACGGCAGGTGCTCCCGGCAGGCCTCGGTCACCTGGCGGTCGAGCTCGACCATCACCACCTCGTCGACCGCGTGCCTCAGGACTTCGCGGACGGCGCCGCCGTCGCCGCCGCCGACGACCAGCACCCGGCGGGCGGCGCCGTGGGCGAGCAGCGGCACGTGGACCAGCATCTCGTGATAGTAGGGCTCGTCGGCCTCGGTGAGCTGGACGATGCCGTCGAGAGCCAAGGCGCGGCCGAAGCGCGCGGTGTCGAAGATCACCAGGTCCTGGAAGGCGGTGCGCCGGCGCGTCGCGACGTTCTCCACCGCGAAGCGGATGATGAGGTCCTCGGCATCGGTCTCGTCGAACCATTCCGGCATGGCCGAACTCCTGCGGGCAGAGCGGGTCGGGCGCGCCGGCGCATGATCGACATTTTCCGGGGACTGGCAAGACGAGAATGGCGGGCGAGGGCGACGCCGCCGCCGCCACCGCCGTCACCGTAGGGGCTAGTATCCCCCGGTGCGGCCGAGCCCGGTGCGGCTGAGATAGTCCTCGTAGGCCCTGGTGAAGCCGAGCAGCGAGATACGCTGCTCGATCGAGGGCGCCGTCGAGCCGTTGAACAGCCGGATGTTGACCCGGCTCTCCGATTTGAACCGCTCGACCAGGCTCTCGGCATGCACGAAGACGCAATAGGAGCCGTAGCAATAGTCCGTATAGGTCGTGGTGTGCGGCTCGGCGTCGATCTCCGCGCTGTTGTAGAGGCTGCCGCCGCTGGTCACCTGGACCTCGTGGGAGCCGTTCAGGATCTGCACGGCGACGCCGATCCAGGAGCCGGTCCGTTCGTCGCGGGCCAGGGTGGAGACGTGGCACAGGGGCTCGTGCGCGGTGGCGTCCTGTTGGCACACCACCCGCCAGGACCCCGACCGCTCCGCCTGGAGAGGCGACGGCAACAGCAGCAGGAAACCGAGGGCAAGAAGCGTCAGGCGTGTCATCGGGCGATGCGTCCAACCTCTCTCTGCGTGGCCGGCTCGTGCGAGGGGGGCGTCTGCCGACCCTGGCGCGCGGACGGCTGCGATCCGTGTCGAAGGCTAACAGCTCATTCTTTTGAGCAGGTTAATGCGGCCTTTTGGGCGGCTCGACGCGGGCACCCGAGGTCGCGCCCGGCCGGGAGCGGAGCCATGAGAGGCACGTGAGAGGCAGGTGAGAGGCGCGCCGCCGGCTGCGGCGACGACAGGTGCGGCGCGGCCTCGGCGATGATATTCATCTACGATTGAAGGAAAGTGCGACAAATATCTTTCATAGAACAAGATTTATAAGATCCACTCCGCTTGCTTCGGGCTCCGGTCCGGCGCGGGATCGGGTGCGGGATCCGGCGCGGGGCCGGGGAACGCCGCCGGCGCGTCGGCGCGTAGGGTTAGGGACAAGAGCGGCGCAAGGGCGCGACGCGGCGAGCGCAGGTGATAGACTTCAGGGAGGATGACGATGAAATCTGACACTGCGTCGTGCGACGACGCCACGCCGGTTGCGGCCGCCGCGCGCCCTTCGCGCCGGCGGGACCGCCCCTGGCGGGCCGGGACGGCGGCGCGCCTGGCGCTCGCTCTGGTCGCCTTCGCTTGGTCCGGGGCTTGGCCCGGGGCTTGGCCCGGGGCCGGGGCGGCGGCGGCGCTGGAGCTCGACGCGGCGGCGATCCCTTGGAGCCGCCTGGTCTTCCAGCCGCCCGATCGGCCGGAGGAGCTGACCGTCGAGATCGGCCTGACGGAGATCGACGCGGGCCGCCTGCCGGCGCCGCGCGACGCCGCATCAGGCGCGCCACCGGCGCCACCGGCGCAGCCGGTCGGCCCCACCGTGTGGCAGCTCAGCTCCGTCTTCCAGGTGCTCTACACCGGGCGGACCTATCGGACCGACGTCTGGTTCTCCCCGGAAGACGCCTCCGCCTTGCTCCGGCACCGCGACAGGCTGGGCCGCAGCGCCAACCGCAAGGCCTACCGCTATCTCGCCGACGGCGTGCGTCGGCTGCGCATCGAGCCGGACGGCGGCGCCGAGGCCGAGCTGCCGCCGGAGCGCTGGAGCCTGGTCAAGGAGGACCTCTATCCCTTCGGCGCGGTGCGAGGCGACTGCCCGGTCCTGATCGATCCCAACGTGTTGCTCGTGATCGCCTCCGCCCGGGCGGTCGGCGGCGCCGAGGAGCCGCTCACGCTGTGCGTCTTCAACAAGAAGGCCATCTACCGCGTGCGGCTCACGGCGGAGCCGGGCGAGCCGCGCCAGGTGAGCTATCTGGAAGCGGCGGACGGCGCCCGCCGCGAGGTGCGCCGCGAGGCGGCGATCCGGACGATCCGCCTCGAGGCCTTGCCCCCGGAGAGCGGCGACGTCGAGCCCGAGACCTTCGAGTTCTTCGAGATGAGCGGCGAGATCGAGATCGATCTGGAGGCCGAGAGCGGGCTGCCGGTGCGCATCTCCGGAGAGATCGCCGGCCTCGGCAGAATCGCCGTGGCGCTCAGCGAAGTGGAGCTGCGGCCCTAAAGCCGCGCCCGAGCCGGGGCCTTCACGCCTGCCGGGCCGCTTCGCGGGCGACCCTCAAACATTGTTAAGCACCCGCCGGTATGATCGGGCCTCACGACGGGACCCTCATGCGGAAGGAGTGACACGACCATGTTCGGCAAGAACGAGCCCCGGAATCAAGGCGGCCCGGTTACCAACGGCGACGCGCACGAAGATCGCAAGTCCACCAACGGCGCGGCCCCGACCGGCCGGGTCCAGCACTCGATCCTCAGCGCCGACGTCCGGCTGACCGGCGATCTGGTCAGCGACGGCGACATCACGGTCGAGGGTACCATCGACGGCAGCATCACGTGCCGCTCGCTCACGCTGGCCGGTCAGCCGACCATCAAGGGGACCGTCGAGGCCCAGACCGCCCACGTTTGCGGCAATTTCACCGGCGAGCTGCGGGCCCACAAGGTGATCCTCAACAAGACGGCGAAGATGCGCGGCGATATCTTCCAAGACGTCCTCGAGGTCCACCCCGGCGCCGATTTCGAGGGCAAGGTCGCGCCCCTGTCGTCCTCGCGGGCGAAGCCTGCGGGCGAAGCCAAGGCGCGCGGCGCGAACGGCCGCGACCACACGCAGGAGTCCGAAACCGACGTTCTCACGCCGGCCTGACGCCAGGCCGACGCCTGCCCGACACTGGCCCGAGGCCGGCTCTAGACCGCGTCCCTGCCGCCGAAGCCAAGGCCCCCCGCCGGCCGCGCCCCGCCCGAGCTTCGCAGGGCACGCGGCGCGGCAGGGCTTTTCATTGCCGCGCTGCCGCGCTTAGATCGCGCCGGCTCTCAATCGCTCGGGCGCGGGATTCGACATGACCGGCTTGGCCGCACGACACCTCGGCCGCCTCGCCACGGGGCCGGCGCGACGCCTCCTCTGGGCGTCCGTGCTGCTCGGCGCGAGCGCCTGCGGCTGGGTCGAACTGGGCGACACGCTGAACACCGACCTGCCGCCCGCCGAAGCCGCGGCCTGCCGCCAAGCCGTCGCCGACGAACTGACCCGACAAGGCGTCAACGCCGCGCGGATCCGGCGCATCTACTACGAGCGGCTGCAGACCCGCCGACGCGGCGCGCAAGGGCGTGCGCCGGGCTACAACGCCTGGATCTACCCGAAGGTGGGGCGCGAGGTCATGATCATCGAGCTTTCGGGCACCTGCCAGGTGCGCAGCGTGCGGCTGCAGGGCCCGGAGCGCGGCGACGCGAGCGGGTCGGGCGGCATGTGAGGCCGGACGCGCCGGCTGTTCACCATCTCGCCCCATCTCACCCCATCTCGCCCCGTCTCACCCCATCTCTCGGCCGCAGGCGACGATCCGCGCAGGATCGGCTAAGCTCGTGCGGAGGTCGACTGCGGGAGGGCGCCGGACATGGATGCCAGCGTGACGATCGTCGGCGCCGGCGACGCCGGGCTCAAGATCGCCGCGGCGCTGGTGCAGTCGGGGCGGCTGCGCCGGCTGGTGCTGGCCGGCCTCTCCCAGGGGCGCGGCCCGGCCGCCGCCGGTCTGCTCGCCTCGCTCGGCGAATGCCCGGTCGCGTTCGTCGAGCTGGACGGCACGCGCCAGGCGGATGTCGAGGCGCTGTTGCGCCGGGAGCGCCCCGATCTGCTGGTCCAGTCGGCCAGCCTGCTGAGCCCCTGGCTGACCACTAGCCGGCAGGACCCGGTCGCGCGGGCGCTGGCGGCGGCCGGCCTGGGCGTGCAGCTTCCCGCGCAACTGCCGGTCCTCGCCACGGTCATGCAGGCGGCGCGCGCCGTCGACTTCGCCGGGCCGGTCGCGAACCTCTCGCTGCCCGACCTGACCCACCCGGTGCTGCACGGCCGCGGCCTCGCCCCGACGATCGGCTTGGGCAACGTCTCCATGCAGCTCTTGCGGGTCCGCTCGGCCCTCAAGGCCCGGATCGCCCAGAAGATGGGAAGCGGCGCGGCGGAGAGCGGCGCGGGCGAGGCCCTGCCGCTGATCCGCGTGGTCGGCCATCACAAGCAGGTCTATGGCGTCATGACGGCGGCGGCGCCGGCGGATCCGGACCTGCGGGTGCGCGTCTATCTGGGCGAGGCGGGCGAGCGCGCCGACGAGCTCGCCTATCTGGGTTATCCCCTCGCGCCGGGCATCGACTACAACGTGGTGACCGCGGCTTCGGCCGTGCCGGTGCTGCTGGCGCTTCTGCCGGGCGCCCAGCCGCTGCGCTTCTCGGCGCCGGCGCCTCACGGCCTGCCGGGCGGCTATCCCGTGCGCATCGCCGCGGGCGAGGTCGCGCTCGACCTGCCGCCCGGGGCCGAGCTCGAGGAGATCGTCGCCTTCCACCGGCGCATCGGCCGCGGCGACGGCGTCGAGCGGATCGACCCGGACGGCACCGTGA
>JAWWCG010000274.1:0-5517 GCA_033720555.1 Kiloniellales bacterium
AAGCCGACGCAGGCCTCCTCCGACCTGGTCAAGGCGGAGGCCAGCAAAAGGGCGATCCAAAGCCGCAAGAAGGAGGAGCCGGCCGAGGAGGCCGCGCCCCACACGGCCACGGTCGAGAGCGCCAAGTCGCGCATCCAGCCCTTGGTCATGGAGCGTCTGGACCTGACCGCGGCCTCGCAGCTGCCGCGCCGCGAGCTCGCCTATCAGGTCGGCGAGATCGTCACCGAGCTGCTCCAGGAAGAGCAGATTCGCCTGAACGGGCCGGAGCATCAGGCGGTCGTCGACCTCATGCTCGACGACATGCTCGGACTCGGACCGATCGAGCCGCTGCTGGCCGACGAATCGATCACCGACATCATGGTCAACGGACCCCACCAAGTTTACGTCGAGCAAGGCGGCAAGCTCAACCTGACCAGCGTCAAGTTCCGCGACGACGCCCATGTCCTCAACGTGGCGCGGCGCATCGTCTCGCAGGTCGGCCGGCGGGTCGACGAGACCACGCCGCTGGTCGACGCCCGCCTCAAGGACGGCAGCCGCGTCAACATCATCATCCCGCCGCTGGCGATCGACGGCCCGTCGATCTCGATACGTAAGTTCGCCAAGAAGAAGATCACCCTCGACGTCATGATGCGCCAGGGCAACATCTCCGAGCCGATGTGCACCTTGCTGAAGATCGCGGCGCGCAGCCGGCTCAACATCCTGATCTCGGGCGGCACCGGCTCCGGTAAGACCACGCTGCTGAACGCCATGTCGCAGATGATCGACCACGGCGAGCGGGTCGTCACCATCGAGGACGCCGCCGAGCTGCAGCTCCAGCAGCCGCACGTGGTCAGGCTGGAGACCCGGCCCGCCAACCTCGAGGGCCAGGGCGACATCACCATGCGCGACCTGGTCAAGAACGCCCTGCGCATGCGCCCCGACCGCATCATCCTCGGCGAGGTGCGCGGCAGCGAGGCGGTCGACATGCTTCAGGCCATGAACACCGGCCACGACGGCTCGCTCGGCACCATCCACGCCAACCGGCCGCGCGAGGCCCTAACCCGGCTCGAGAACATGATCGGCCTGGCCGGCATCAACTTGCCCGCCAAGGCGGTGCGCACACAGGTCGCCGCGGCCCTCGACATGATCGTGCAGATCGCGCGCATGCGCGACGGCAAGCGCCGGATCACCCACGTCACCGAGGTGATCGGCATGGAAGGCGACATCATCACCACGCAGGACCTCTTCACCTTCCAGTTCGAAGGCGAGTCCGACGAAGGCCTGATCCAAGGCAGCTTCAAGCCGTCCGGCCTGCGCCCGTTCTTCGCTACGAAAGCCGCCTATTTCGGTCTCGAGCGAAAGCTCATGGAGGTTATAGGATGACGCTTCCGGAGGACTTGCTGAAGGGGCCCGAGGTTCTCATCTTCGGCGGGCTCATCGTGGTCGGGCTGCTGGTCATCATCGCGGCGCTGCTGGCGGGCGATTCCAGCAGCGCGCGGTTCAAGCGCCGGATCAGCCAGGTCAAGACCGGACGCAAGCCCGAGGAGCGGGTCAGCCACGCCGTCAACGTGCGCAAGCGCACCTCGGAAAGCAACATCGCGTTCTTCGACCAGCTGATCAAGAGCGCCCTGCCGCGCCGGGCCGAGCTTCGCAGCCGCCTCATGCGCGCCGGCTTGGACATCACGCTCGGCAGATACCTTTCGGTCTGCGGCGTCTGCGGCGCCGTGATCTTCCTCGCGCTGGCGATCACCGGAATCGTACCGCTGATCGCCGCCGTGTTCCTTGGCCTGGTCGGCGCCATCGGCCTGCCCCACCTCTTCATCGCCCTGCTCGCAAAGCATCGCCAGGCTCGGTTCATCTCGCTGTTTCCCGAGGCGATCGACCTCATGACCCGCGGCATCAAGTCGGGTCTGCCGATCAGCGAGGCGATCAAGAACGCGGGCGAGGAGATCGCCGATCCGGTGGGCGCGGTGATGCGCCAGGTGACCGACGGCGTGAAGATGGGCAACAAGCTCGAGGACATGCTCTGGGAATCGGCGGTCCAGCTCGACCTCCAGGAGTTCAAGTTCTTCACAGTCAGCCTCGCCATCCAAAGCGAGACCGGCGGCAATCTCGCCGAGACCCTCGAGAACCTGGCCAACGTGCTGCGCGGGCGCCGCCAGCTCAAGCTCAAGATCAAGGCGCTGTCGTCCGAGGCCAAGGCGAGCGCCTACATCATCGGGTCCCTGCCCTTCGTCATGGCGATCCTGATCTATCTCGTCAATTCAACCTACATCATGGACCTGATCATCGATCCCCGCGGGCATTTGCTGATCGGCCTCGGCCTGGCCAGCTTCGCGATCGGCGCGACCGTGATGTACCGCATGGTGAAGTTCGAGATATGACCCTGATAGACATGCTGCCGCCGGGCGTGAGCGTCGAGGACCTGATCGTCCTCATGGCGGGCCTGACCGCCGCGGCCAGTTCCTTGGCGGTCTGGGCCGCCCTGCTTCACCGCGACCCGGCGACGCGGCGCGCCCGGGTCATGGCCGCCCAGCGCGAGGCCCTGCGCAGTGGCGTGCTGTCGGTGCGCAAGCGCGAAAAACGCGTCCAGTCGATGACCATCATGCGCCAGGTGGTCGAACACCTGCAGCTTCTGCGCACCGCCCAGACGGAGAAGACCGCGCTCAAGCTGGCGCGGGCCGGATGGCGCTCGAAAGACGCCGTGGTGCGCTATCTCTTCCTGCGCATCGCCCTGCCGTTCGCCTTCGGCGTCGGCGCCATCGTGCTGCTCTACGGCTTCAACCTCTACCAGCTCGATTCGACCATGAAGCTCATGGTCTCGCTGGTCGCGGTCATGCTCGGGGCCTACGTCCCGGACGTGGTGGTGAAGAACACCGCCCTGAAACGCCAGGACAAGATCCGCAAGGGCCTGCCCGACGGGCTCGACCTCATGGTGATCTGCGCCGAGGCCGGCCTCAGCCTGGACGCGACGCTCAGGCGCGTCGCCGACGAACTGGCCGAGGCCGCGCCGGAGTTGTCCGACGAGCTGGCCCTGACCAGTCTCGAACTGGGCTTCCTTCAGGACCGCCAGAAGGCCTTGCAGAACCTCGCCGAGCGCACCAACATGCCGCACCTGCGCGGCATGGTGAACACCCTGATGCAGGCCGAGCGCTACGGCACGCCGCTGGCCCACTCGCTGCGCGTGCTGTCGGCCGAATCCCGGACCGAGCGCGTGCTTAAGGCGGAGGAGAAGGCGGCGCGCCTGCCGGCCATGCTGACGGTGCCGATGATTATCTTCATCCTGCCGCCGCTGTTCGTCGTGCTGCTCGGCCCGGCCGCCCTCGACATCGCCGACGCCTTCAAGGACCTCGGCTACTAAGACGGCTCCGGACGCCTTGCGGCGAAGCTCGTCTCAGGCGTCGAGCGCCCGGGACAAGTCCTCCATGACGTCTTCCGGGTCCTCCAGCCCGACCGACAGGCGCAACAGCCCGTCGCCGATGCCGAGCTCCGCGCGCTCCTCCGGCTTCAAGCGCTGATGCGTCGTGGTCGCCGGATGGGTGATCAGGCTCTTGGCGTCGCCCAGGTTGTTCGAGATGTCGATCAGGCGAAGCGCGTTGAGAAAGCGGAACGCCCGCGCCTTGTCGCCATCGATCTCGAAGCTGACGACCGAGCCGAAGTCGCTCATCTGGCGCCGCGCCAGCGCCGCCTGAGGATGACTGTCGAGACCGGGATAGAAGACCCGCCGAATCCCGCCGTGCGATTCCAGGAACTCGGCCACGACGCGGCTGTTGAGGCAGTGCTGGCGCATGCGCAGCTCGAGGGTCTCCAGCCCCTTGACCAGGGTCCACGCGTTGAACGGACTCAAGGACGGCCCGGTGTGGCGCAGGAACTGGTTGAGGTGGTCGTCGTGGAACTGCTGCGAGGCCAGCACGGCGCCGCCCATCGAGCGGCCCTGCCCGTCAATGTGCTTGGTGGCGGAATAGACCACGATATCCGCGCCCAGTCGCAGCGGCTGCTGCAGCACGGGGCTGGCGAAGACGTTGTCCACCACGACGCGCGCGCCGGCCTTGTGGCTCAGCTCGCAGACCGCGGCGAGATCGATGATCTCGAGGGTCGGATTCGACGGCGTTTCCATGAACACCGCCTGCGCGCCCGCCGCCAAGGCCGCCTCCCAGGCGGCGAGATCGCGGCCGTCGATGAGCTGGGTCTCGACGCCGAAGCGGGGCAGGATCTCGGCGATGATGTAATGGCAGGACCCGAACAGCGCGCGCGAGGAGACCACCCGGTCGCCGGCCTTGAGCTGACACATGAGGGCGGCGAACACGGCGGCCATGCCGCTCGCGGTGCCGCGACAGGTCTCCGCCCCCTCCAAGAGGCGCAACCGCTCCTCAAACATCGCGACAGTCGGGTTGGCGTAGCGGGAATAGACGAAGCGCGCGACCTCGCCCTTGAAGGCGGCCTCCGCCTCTTCCGCGCTTTGATAGACGTAGCCCGAGGTCATGTAGATGGCCTCGGCGGTTTCCTCGAAGCCGCTGCGGGCGAGCCCGCCGCGGACCAGACGGGTCTGCTGGCGCCAGTCCTTCACACCACCAGCCGTGGAGCGATTCGCGCTCATGGATTTATGCTCCCAGAATGGAACTCGACCGAAGTATGGAAATCAACCGAAGTATGGAAATCGACCGAAGGGCGGACGATTCAGCCCTGGGTCCAGGGCAGGCCGGCGGCCTTCCAACCCTCGGTGGTGCCCCGGTGGCGCTCCGCGTCATGGCCGCCCTCGAAGCCGTCCGAGACGTTGAAACAGGGGCCGTAGCCGGCCTCGCTGAGCGCCATTGCCGCGTGCCGCGAGCGCTGGCCGGAGCGACAGATCAGATAGACCGTCTGCTCCGGGCGAACGCCCTTGGCACCGACCTCCTCGGCGAAGTTCGGATTGATCCGCATGTCGGGAAAGGATTGCCACGACACCAGGACCGGGCTCTTGCCGACCTTCGACAGGTCGGGCAAGCCGACGAAGGCCCACTCCGCGTCGGTGCGCACGTCCACCAGGACGGCCTCGGGCTCGCGGCTCAGCGCCTCCCAGGCCTCTCTCGAGGAGACATCGCCCGCATAGCCGGCGCCCGTCATGGTCCCTTCCCCTTGCTGCCGCCCGGCCGGTGGCAAACCGAGCGGGGCACCGAAGATATCAAAGGACATCGGGGCCGGCCAGCGTCATTTGCCCCGCGCGGCGCGGCGTCAGTCGCGGCGTCATTCGCGCCCGAGACTTGCCGCACGGCGTCCCAGGAAATGCCGCGTGGCGTCCCAGGAAATGTCGTGCGGCGTCCCAGCGGCGACTTGGGTCGACGCCGGCGGCGGCCGAGCGCCGCGGCGCGCAAGATCCGGGCTTGCATCATCGCCGCCGGGCCTCCTAGACTCGGGGCCTTAACGCGCCGGCCCATCGCTTGATCGTTCGATCGTGCGCCGGCGCACGGCCATTGATTAGAGGACGGGGTATGACCACGAGATTCGGTTTGATCGCACTGACCGCGGGGGCTCTGCTGCTGGGCAGCCAAGCCGCTCTGG
>JAWWCG010000275.1:0-5517 GCA_033720555.1 Kiloniellales bacterium
CGCCAGGGCGAGATCCTTCGGCGCGAGGCGCCGGTGATGCGCGCCGGCGAGCCGATCGGCAAGGTGCTGATCGAAATGAGCACCCAACGCCTGGAGGCCGCGATCGACGAGCAGTGGCACCAGGTGCTAATGACCGGGGTCCTGCAGCTCGTGCTGGGCATGCTGATCATTTTTCCGCTGCTGCGCTACAAGGTGCTGGCGCCGGTCGATCGCCTGGTCTCGCAGTCCAAGGAGCTGGCGGACGGCAAGCTCGACCGGCCGCTCGACTGGCGCCGCGCCGACGAACTCGGGGTCCTCGGCAAGAGCTTCGAGGCGACCCGGCTGTCGCTGCGCAATCTGGTGCGCAATCTGGAGAAGCGGAACCGGGAGCTGATCGCGCATCAAGCAGAGCTCGCCAAGCGCTCGGAGGTTCTGCGCGCGACGCTCGACAACATGACCGACGGCATCACGCTGATCGACGACGAGCTGCGCCTGGTCGGCTGGAACGACCGCATGGCCGAGTTCATGGGCGTGCCCCGGGACATGTTCCGCGAGGGAACGCCGGTCGCCGAGCTGGTCGATTACGACCTCGCCAAGCGCGGCCTGAGCGAAGCCGAGCGCCGCGCCCAGCTCGAGGACTGGCACAAGACCTTTCAGCCGGGCGCCGCCAGCGCGTCGCGCTACTGCACGTCCGGCGGCCGGGAGATCGACATCCGGCGCCAGCCCATGCCCGGCGGCGGTTTCGTCAGCACCTTCACCGACGTGACCGAACAGGTCGCGATCCAGCGTCGCCAGGAAGCCACGCGTCGCCTGCTGGAAACGGTCATGGACGCGGTGCCCGCCGTGCTGCACGTCAAGGACCGGCGGCTGTGCTATCAGATGGTCAACCAGCAGTTCCTCGACGCCTGGTCGATCACCCGCGAGGCGGCGATCGGCCGCACCAACGCAGAGCTGTTCGACAACGAGCCGGCGCGCCGGGCCGAGGAGCGCGACCGGCAGGTGCTCGAGAGCCGCCGGCCCCTGCCCTTCTACGAGGGCGCGCGCCTCGCCGCCGACGGCGGCGCGGTTGTCACCTGGACCACCAAGGTGCCGCTGCTCGACAGCGCCGGCGAGGTGGAGCACATCCTGACGGTCGATCTCGACATCACCGACCGCAAGCGCGCCGAGGAGGAGATCAAGCGCTGGCTGCAGCTCTTCGAGGACGCGATCGAGAGCCTGGCCAACGGCTTCGCCGTGTTCGACAAGTCGCTGCATCTGCTGACCTGCAACTCGGCCTATGCCTCGCTCTACGGCGAGACGCCGGACAAGCTGGTCGGGATCGACGTGAACGACCTGCTGCCGCGCCTCTACCCCAAGCTCAAGAGCATCGAGGGCCGGCCGGTCGACGGGAACACCGCCGCGGCCAAGCGCGATTTCGAGCAGATCTGGGACGCCCGGGGCGACCAGCCGATCGAGGTCGAGCTGAAGGACGGGCGCTCGATGCTGATCTCCCGGCATCCCACCAAGGAGGGCGGCTACGCCACGATCCGCACCGACGTCACCGAGCTGAAGGCGCTGGAGGCCGAGCAGGCGCGCCAGCGCGAGGCGCTCTACCAGAGCGAGAAGATCAACGCCTTGGGCGCGCTCTTGGCCGGCGTCGCCCACGAGCTCAACAACCCGCTCTCCGTGGTGGTCGGCCAGGCGCTGCTGCTCAGCGAGACGGTCGAGGACCCGAAGATCCGCAAGCGGGCCGAGCGGATCGGCCAGTCGGCCGACCGCTGCTCGCGGATCGTCAAGACCTTCCTCGCCATGGCGCGGCAAAGCGAGCCGACGCGCACCGCCGTCGACCTCAACGAGACGATCGAATCGGCGCTCGAGATCACCGGCTATACCCTGCGCAGCGCCAATATCGAAGTGGTCCGCCAGCTCGCCGCGGAGCTGCCGCCGGTGTGGGGCGACGCCGATCAGCTCGGCCAGGTGCTGATGAACCTCATCATCAACGCCGAACAGGCCATGGCCGACACGATCGGCGAGCGCCGGCTGACCATCGCCACGGCCTTCGACGCCGGGCAGGACCAACTGGAGATCACGGTGTCCGACACCGGTCCGGGCATCCCCGAGGACATTCGCTCGCGCATCTTCGAGCCGTTCTTCACCACCAAGTCGTTCGGCGTCGGCACCGGCATCGGCCTGGCGGTCAGCCTCGGCATCGTGCAGTCCCACGGCGGCAGCCTGGAGGCCTCCGACGCCCCCGATGGCGGCGCCCGCTTCACCTTGCGCCTGCCGCCTTCGGCCGAGGCCGCGGCCGCCGCCGGCGCCGGCCCTGAAACCGCCGCGGCCGGCGGCCCCTGCCGCGTCCTGGTGGTCGACGACGAGCCCGAGGTGAGCGACATGCTGGCGGAGATTCTCTCGATGGACGGCCACGAGATCGAGGTCGCCTCGTCCGGCAACGCCGCCATGCGCATCCTCGCCGAGCGCAGCGTCGACGTGGTCCTGAGCGACATGCGCATGCCCGACCTCGACGGGCCGGGGCTCTACCTGCGCATCAAGAACGCCTATCCGGAGCTGCTGGGGCGCGTGGTCTTCATCACCGGCGACACTCTGGGGCCCGCCAACCGCGCCTTTCTCGAGCGCACCGGGCTGCCGCACCTGGAAAAGCCGCTGCTGCCGGATCAGGTGCGCCAGGTCGTGCACGAGGTCCTGGCAGGCGCGGGCGCGGCGCGGCCGGCCTGAGCCCGCGCGGGCGTCCGGTGTCGGGCTCGGGCGCCTATCGGGCGCGCTACTCCGCTGGTTGGTAGTCCGAGATCAGGGCGTTGGCCCGCCGATAGGCCTTGGTGAATCCGAGCAGCGAGACCTCGCTGGTGACCTCTTCGCCGGGGTCCTTGTTGGTCCAGGTCAACTTGACCTTCTGGCCCGCGCGGAACTGGCGAATGGCCGAGGCGAAGACCTCGTCGGCGTAGAAGTCGTCCTCGCGCCAGTTGAGCGTCTCCTTGCCGTCGACCTGGGCGGAGACCTCGGATCCCGGACTTCGCTTGGCGCCGTCGCCGACGAACACCAGCTCGTAGTCCCGGCTGCTCACCAGGACCGAGAGGTCGCCGCGAATCACGTAGCAGCTTCGGTACTGGGCGATCTCGTCGTCGAAGCACAGGACCTGCCAGTCCCCGACGCTCTCCTCGACGCTTCGTTCCTGGGCGGCGGCGGCGTTGACGCCAAAGAGCAAACAGACGGCGAAAATGATTCGGACATGCATCGGCGGCTCCCCTCCTCGTCGCGACGCCATACTAACGACTTGTGGGCGCCGCTGAACAGACGCGAGCTGTCGTTTGCCGGCGCGTTTCGAACCAGTTGGAGCCCGCGCGCTCGAGCGCCGCGCGCCACCCGGCGATTTATCCACAAGTTATTGGGCCGGGGGCCGCGCTTTGGGCTTGCGGCGGCCGCCGGCTTGGTCGGATCCTGGTGCCTTGCTCGTGAGACCTAAGCCAGCTTAGGGCTCGGGGAATCGACCACGGGCAACGCTCGGGCGCCCGCGTGGCGGTCTTCGTGAGCTCCCCCCGGACCTTACGCTGCCACGTCGGGCGCTTGACCGCCGCCGCGCTACTCGGCGGCGTAGCGGGTGAGCCGGACCTCCGTCGCGCAATCGTGGGAGCCGCGGGTCTCCGCGGCGTAGTGGCCGACCGCCCGGCGGGCCCCGAAGACCAGCGTGACGATCACGAACCGCGGCGCCGGGGTGCCGTTGAAATCGGGACTCTTGCCGGCCCGCGCTTTCGCCAGCGTGCCGTCGGGCGCCAGGGTGCCGCTCAGATCGTAGCGCACGGTTTCCCACAGCATGTGGCCGGAGATCCGGTTGCCGTCCTGCACCAGATCGAACGCCCAAGCCAGGCCGCAGGCGTCGTAGCTGCCGATCCCAACCCAGCGGCTGCGCCGCGCGTCCGGGTCGTCCGGCCGGCCGGCGACCGGCGCAAGGTCCGATCGTCCGGTCGGCTCCGAAGCGCCGCTACAGGCCGCGAGCAGGCCCAGCACGACAAGCACGACAAGCGCCGCAGAGTATCTCGCCATGACCGATAGGACGCCCGATCGCCGATCCTGTGGGCCGCCCCTGATCTTCGGTGACCGGCGGCCGGCCCGCTACTATGGCCGAGACATTGCGGCGAAAGAAAGACGCGCCCGGCGCGGCTTCGACGCAGCGCCTGAGCAGCCTACTGAGCAGATCACTGGGCGCCGCACTGCGCAGCCCACTTGGCACCGCGCCGTCGGTACGATATGTTATGTTATAACATTAATTCAAGAGACCGGCGCCGAGCCGCCGGCCGGGAGCGCGCGTATGAAGTTCGCACCTTTCATCGTGGCCCTGTGTTCGTTGACGGCGTCTTTCGTGACGGCGTCTTTGCTGGCGGCGGCCGGCCTCGCGCAGCCCGCCACGGCGGCCGGCGGCGGGCCCGCGGTCGTGGTCACCCTCAAGCCGGTGCACAGCCTCGTCGCCGGGGTCATGGCGGGCGTCGGCGAGCCGCGCTTGCTGATCGCCGGGGCGGCCTCGCCTCATGCCTACAGCCTGCGCCCATCGGACGCGCGGGCCCTGAGCGAGGCGGATCTGGTGTTCTGGGTCGGCCCCGGCATGGAGACCTTTCTCGCGCGGCCCATGGCGTCCTTGGCCAGCGGCGCCGAGGTGGTGACCCTGTCGCGGGCCGCCGGGGTGCGCCTGCTGGAGAACCGGGCGAGCGGCGCCTGGGAGGCCCACGGCGGCCACGAGCACGAGCCGCATGCCGGCCATGAGGAGGCGCCCGACGAGGCTCAAGACGAGGCGCACGAGGAGGCACATGTGGAGGGGCATGGCCCTGACCTCGACGCCTACAACCTGCATATCTGGCTCGACCCCGACAACGCGGCCGCCATCGTCGAGGCCGCGGTCGCGGCCTTGAGCCGCGCGGATCCCGCTCACGCGGCGGACTACCGGCGGAACGGCGAGGCCCTGCGCGACCGCCTGACGGCCCTCGACCGGGAGCTGGCGTCGGTCTTGGCGCCGGTCCGCGAGCGGCCGTTCGTGGTGTTCCATGACGCCTACCCCTATTTCGAAGACCACTTCGGCCTCAATGCCGTCGGCGCGATCACGCTCAGCCCCGATCGGGCGCCCGGCGCCCAGCGCCTGTCGGAGATCCGCGACAAGATCGCCGAGCTGAACGCCGCCTGCGTTTTCAGCGAGCCGCAGTTCACCCCCAGCGTCGTGCGCGCCGTGGTGGGAGGGACCTCGGCCCGGCAGGGCGTGCTCGATCCCATGGGCGTCGATCTGGCGGCGGGGCCGGAGGCCTATTTCGCCCTCATGCGGGATCTCGCCGGATCGCTCGAGAGGTGCCTGGACGTCGCGAGCTGACCCGCCGAATTCGCGGATGAAGCGCGCCTCCGAGGTGCCGCATCCGACGCCCAGTCCGGCGGTCACAGGAGCGGGTGCTGGGCGCCGAGCGAGCCGAAGAACAAGGTCGCGCCGAGCGCGGTGATGAGCAGGCCGCCCAGGAGGGCGAACGACTGACCGGCCAAGGCGACATGACGGCCCTGGCCGCCGGCCAG
>JAWWCG010000276.1:0-5495 GCA_033720555.1 Kiloniellales bacterium
CCACGTGGCGCCACCCGGGGGCGACCGCAGGGCGGGTTCGATTTTGGGGGTGCGATGAAGACCCGCACCGCGGCCTGCGGCTGCGGACAGCTTTGGATCGCCTGTCGCGGCGAGCCCGAGAAGGTCTCGCTTTGCCACTGCCTGGCGTGCCAACGGCGCACCGGCAGCGCCTTCGGGATCGCCGCCTTCTTCCCGCGCGAGGCGGTCGACGCCGAGGGCCGGGCCAGCCGCTACACCCGGTCCTCGCACAGCGGCTACGCGGTCACCTTCCATTTCTGCCCGGCGTGCGGCACGACCGTGTTCTGGGAGCCGGAACGCAAGCCGACGGCGATCGCGGTCGCCGTCGGGGCCTTCGCCGATCCGTCGTTTCCGGCGCCCACCCAATCGGTCTGGCGCGAGCGGCGCCACCCCTGGGTCGGCGCCCTCGATTGACAGCGGACCGGGAAATCGGCGCCCCTTGACGCCGGGCGCCGCAGCGCTTGTTATGCCGGTAATGCCGGGGTTGGCCCGGGCACGGCACAGCCCCGTGCGAGAGGAGACGGCACCGTTCCAAACGGCGATGACAAGACCATCATTTCGGGCGGCTGCCACTGCGGCAAGCTGACCTTCCGGCTGACCGCCAGCCGCCCGCCCGAAGGCCTGCCGGTGCGTGCCTGCGGTTGCCGCTTCTGCCGCCAGCACGCGGTCCTTTCGACCTCCGACCCCGACGGCCGGGTCAGCTTCGCGGCCGCCGATCCCGCCGCCCTCGGCCGCTACCGCTTCGGCCTCCACACCGCCGACTATCTCATCTGCCGGGACTGCGGGGTTTACGTCGGCGCGCTCATGGCGGACGGCGAGCGGGCCTACGCCATCGTCAACGTGAACGCCTGCGACGAGCCCGAGCGCTTTCTCCAGCCGCCGCGCGCCATGGATTACGACGCCGAGGACGAGGCGGACCGCCGGGCGCGGCGCCGCGCCAAGTGGACCCCGGCGGACCGGCAGATCGAGGCCGGCGCGTAGACCTCTTGGGCCGAGCGGCCCGCCGCGCCGGCCGTCCGCTATCGGCCATGCGCTATCGGCTCTTCCCCATTGAGAATTCGCTATTGCCAATTCGCCATTGCCGATTCGCTATAGGCGGTCGGGCCGGGCCGGCTTGCCTATACGTCCTTCTTCTTGGGGCTATGCAGCAATAACCGTGTGTAGATTCGTTGCCATGACATTAACCATCTTCGTAAATCACGTATCTTTACTATAAGATTTACTTTGAATTTTGGCGCTAATTATTGTAATCTCTCGCCACCGTTCTCTGAAACCTCAAAGGCGCGCCATGAACAGCGTATTCGAATCCCGAACGACGTCCCGCGTCCCGGAGTCGCCGGAGTCCGTCGAGGATACCGGCATCGGCCTCAACAGCCTGTTGCGGATCCTGATGAAGGCGATGTACGTCCACGGCGTCGAGCTGGAGTCCGAGCTGGCCGAGATCATGAAGATCGGGCGCAACATCGTGCGGGACCTGCTCGACGAGGCGCGCGACCAGAAGCTGGTGGAGACCAAGGGCTCCGCCGGGGCGAGCATCCAGGCCGAGATCCGCTACGGGCTCACCAGCAAGGGCCAGGAGTGGGCCGCCGACGCACTGGAGCTGTCGCAGTACATCGGCCCGGCGCCGGTCTCGCTGTCGAGCTACTACGAGCAGATCCGCAAGCAGCCGCTGATCGGCGAGCGGGTCGAGCAGGACGCCATCGACCGCGGGCTCTCCGAGTACGTCGTGCCGCGGGCGCTGGTGCGCCGGCTCGGCCAGGCGGTCAACTCGGCGCGCGCCATGCTGCTCTACGGCGCGCCGGGCAACGGCAAGACCACGATCGGCGAGATCGTCGGCGGCGTGTTCAAGGAGATCATCTTCATCCCCTACTGCATCGAGGTCGACGGCAACATCGTCAAGATCTACGACCCGGCGATCCACGTCCAGGAGACCGATCCCTCGGTGCTGCTCCAGGCGGTGCCCGAGATGGCCGGTTACAAGGCGCGCGAGATCGACGGCCGCTGGGTGGCCTGCCGGCGCCCGACGGTGATCGCCGGCGGCGAGCTGACCCTCGAGATGCTGGACCTTCAGTTCAACGAGTACTCCAAGTTCTACGAGGCGCCGCTGCACGTGAAGGCGATGGGCGGCACCTTCCTGATCGACGACCTCGGCCGCCAGCTCGTCGAGCCCGAGGCGCTGCTCAACCGCTGGATCACGCCTTTGGAGAAGCGGGTCGACTACCTCACCCTGAGCTCCGGGCGGACCTTCACCCTGCCGTTCGACGTGCTGGTGATCTTCGCCACCAACCTGACGCCCGAAGACCTCATGGACCCGGCCTTCCTGCGCCGCATCGCCTACAAGGTCCAGGTCCATCAGCCGAGCGAGGAGCACTACCGCGCGGTGTTCCGCATGCTGTGCGACAAGCACGAGGTGCCTTACGAAGATTCGGTCGCCGACTTCGCCATGGACAAGATCCAGAACGTCCTCAACCAGCCGCTCGCCTTCTATCAGCCGCGCTTCATCGTCGAGCAGATCATCGCGGCGTGCAAATACGAGGGCGTGCCGCCGCGCATGGACACCGAGCTGCTGATCGACGCGCTCGACAACATCTCGCTCGAGGAAGGCCTGATCGCGCCGGAATCAACCGCGCCGCTGCGCGCCAGCTAAGCCCGACCCTCTCGGGCATCGCCAGGGGGGATCCCACAAGGAGTCGCCACGGGGATACTGGCGGCGCCCGCCCGCCGAGCGGGCGCCGCCAAGACCGTCCTGGAGGCCGCGCTCAATGCCGCCCTCAAAACCTTGGACAAGGCTTCGCGGGATCTGCTAAGCCGCTTGACCGTGGCACCGCCCCGTTAGCTCAATCGGTAGAGCACCTGATTTGTAATCAGGGGGCTAGGGGTTCGAGTCCTCTACGGGGCACCAATAAATCAGATACTTAAGATAGGTCTCCACAATCCCGCCGCACTCTTGTCAGCGCCTTGTCAGAAAATCCGGCCCACTGACGCGCCTTCCGCTCCCGGCGGTCCCCAGCCACCGGCCGGGCCGAGATCGCGCTCCTGGGCTTCTGAGGGGCGTAGTAGGCTTCCAAGTGAGATCTAGAAAGCGCCTAGAGAAGATCGATCTGCGCTCGGGCTAAAGACGCTGTGCGCGCAAGCCCGACGCGCATCAAATCAAAAAGAAACTCGCTGGCATTCATAGCTGGTGAGATATATTCCTGCCGCATCTTCCGAAGCGCTGAAATGCCTTCCGATGGATAGAGATCTAGAGTGCTTGCTAGAAACTGGTCTGCTGATACCGCTTCTATGTCATAGGGCCGCAAAGCTTCCGCTGGAAAATCCGCAAGGTTTTCAGTGATTATGTGTTGGGCGCTCGCACGGATGGCTGCAGCAAGAACGTGCCGGTCATCCTTATCGGGCAGATCTAAAATCGGTATCAAACCTTCGTAGCCCTCGACTAGTGCCTCAGGAAATGCAGAAGCCATTTCACGCACTTGCGACCGGACACTCTCCTCAAGGTGCGGTTTGTTTTTAATTAAATTGTTTGTCCACTCATCGATGATTTGCTGTGACCAACGAGCGCGAAATAGACCAGATTCAGCGAAACGGAGCAATGTGTCCCGGACTCTGAAGGGATACAAGACGTTTGCATCGAGAATAACTACAAAGCGGTCAGCAACATCCTTCATCCGTCATCATATTCCTGACCGAGCCGTTGAATCTCTTTCAATGCTCTTGTTCGTTCATCATCTCGCTGGCGCTTATATGCAAGCAAATCTTGAACTAGTATCCTACGATGCGAGCCAACACGATGGAATGGAATTTGCTTTGACTCGAGTAGCTTTGTCAGAAAGGGCCGGGACACATTCAATAGATCCGCGGCGCGCTGAGTTGTTAATTCAGCGGCATACGGCACAAAGGTAACCATCTCACCTCGCGCAATGTAACCCAACATATCTAGCAAAAGCCTGCCTATCGCCGGTGGAAGCTCGATCTGAACTTCACCACCATCCTCGACTAGATTTAATGGCAGAGCACCCTCGTCAGTGAGGGCTCTCGCCATTGCGCTAATTGCCTCGGACGCCTTCTGCGTTTCATCCGGCGTCGGTAAGCGTTCGGACAAAGCTTCCGTTGCCACGTTTTTAGCTCCTTAGATTAGGCCGCACGATATCTCATATAGGCCAATAATCGCTTAATCGCAATATCAGAAATAATCGAAATATGTGGAAACAACCTTAAAATGTCCCATATCTGCAAAGGAAAGCCCGCCGCCCTGGAGAGTCGGCGGCGGGCTCCTCGAGCCGGGTTGGAAGCGGGCCCGGCGCCTACCAGCGACCGCGCCGCCGGTTCCAGCGGTAGAGCGCGGCGGCGAAGCCGTTGTAGGACACGCGCCAGAGGCCGCGGACGACCGGCAGGCCGCTGAGCCGGGCGAGCCATCGCTGCTCCGGCGCCAGCGCCCAAAGCGTTCGGAAGGCCTCGGCGCCGACCTGAACCGCGCCCGTTTCGTCGCGTACATGCAGACGCTCGCGCACGAACTCCAGATCGGCGCCCAGCTCCGCGACCGCCGCGTTGTCGCCATGCACGTCGATCCAGTCGATCTTGGCGTCGCCGCCGCTCAGCTTGCGCCGCTCGAACGCGATTCCGGCATCGCAGACCGGACATGCGCTGTTGTAGTAGACCTTCGTGCTCGCCATGAGCCCTAGTCTACCCCAGGGACGCCACCGAGCGAGAGGCTGGGAGGCGAGATCGGCCGAAGGGCTCGAGGTGCGGGCGGGCCGGCCGCCAACACGGCGACGAGCGAGCACGCGCGTCGGCCGCCGTGGTTTCGCATTGCCCGGGCGCGCCCGATCGAGCAAAGTCCCGAAGGCGGGCGCCCGCCCCGTCGCGTCACGCCATAGCCATCGCAAACCGTCGGAGGAAACATCGTCCATGCCGGGTCTGTCGGGTCTGCCGGGTCTGTCGGGTCTGCCGGGTCTGTCGCGTCTGCACAGTCTGCAAGGCCTGCGGGGTCTGCCCGTCCTCGCGGTCCTCGCGGCGCTGTTCGTGGCGCCGAGCGCGGCCGCCCAGGAGGCGCTCGCCCTCGACGCCTTCTTCGGCTCGTGGCAGGGCTCGGCCATCGACACGCGGGTCGAGGCGTCCAGCCTCGACTACGGCCTGCGCGACATGGACGTGCGGATCGCCGGGACCGAAGACGGCTTCGAGATCGACTGGGTGACGGTGATTCAGTCGCCCGGCGTCGGCAGCGGCGCCGCGGCGGACGCCGAGGCGCGGCGGCGCTCGACAACCCAGCGCTTCGTGCGCGCCGGCCCGGCGGTGTGGGAGGCCGCGGGCACCGAGGGTCCGGGTCTCGGACGCACCCACACCTGGGCCCGGCTGGCGGAGCGCAGCCTCACCGTCTACGTGCTCGAGATCGACGAGAGCGGCCTCTACCAGCTCTCGCGATATGAGCGCACCATCACCCCGGCCGGCGTCATGGACCTGAAATTCACCCGGACCCGCGA
>JAWWCG010000277.1:0-5492 GCA_033720555.1 Kiloniellales bacterium
GACCGCCAGGACGCCCAATCCCAGGCCGATCAGCCCGGCGATCGGCGCGGCGACCAGCACCACCGAGAGCGTGATCATGGAAAGCTTCCATTTGCCGAACAGCGCCAGATAGAAGATGCAGCCGCCGGCCAGCAGCGCCAGGCGCCAGCCCTTCAGCCACCAGCCGAAGACCGCCGCCAGACCGACGATCATGACCCAGGGCAGCGCCGGCAGGCCGAGGCCGTCGAAGCCGGAAATCAGCAGGCCCTCCATGAGGTCCAGCGGCCATTCGACCAGCTGCGCGATGGCGCGCGTCACCTCCTTGAAGGTGACCAAGCCGAGGATCTTGTGGTCGCTCAGGACCTCGACCACCGCGTTGATCCAGGCGATGAAGGGGACCGTCCACGCCTCCGGCACCGTGACCGCCCAAGCGGGCAGCAAGGGCCGGGCTACCAAGAGCAGGACGAACGGCGCCAGGACGAGGAGCGGAGCCGGAACGCCGCCCCAGCGCGAGGCGGCCGCGCGCGCCGGGGCGAGATCCAGGCCGGTCGGTTGCGTGGTCACGCCTCGGCCTCGAACAGCGCGTCGATGACGTCCGCGCGCGTGACCAGGCCGACCCGTCGCCCGGCGGCGTCGACCACGGCGACCGGCTGGTCCTGGTTGAGGATCTGCTTGGCCACCGCGAAGATCTTCTCTTCGGCGGGAACCGAGACCTCGGCGGGCCGCGCCTCGCCGTCGGGCTTCATGATGCTGGCCACGGTCAAGAGCTTGTGGCGCGAGATGTCCTTGGTGAACTCGCGCACGTAGTCGGTCGCCGGCTTGGTGATCAGCGTTTCGGCGGTGCCGATCTGGACGATCACCCCCTCGTACATGATGGCGATGCGGTCGGCCAAGCGAATCGCCTCGTCGAAGTCGTGGGTGATGAACACGATGGTCTTGTGCAGCATGTTCTGTAGCCGCAGGAACTCGTTCTGCATCTCGCGCCGGATCAAGGGGTCGAGCGCCGAGAAGGGCTCGTCGAGGAACCAGACGTCGGGCCCGACCGCGAGCGAGCGGGCGATGCCGACGCGCTGCTGCTGGCCGCCGGACAGCTCGCGCGGGTAATAGCGCTCGCGGCCGCTCAGGCCGACGAGATCGATCATCTCGGCCGCCTTCTTCTCGCGCGTCGCGCGGTCGATGCCCTGAACCTCGAGGGGAAAGGCCACGTTCTGAATGACGGTGCGGTGGGGGAAGAGGGCGAAGTGCTGGAACACCATGCCCATCTTGTGGCGGCGCAGCTCGATCATCTCCTTGGGCGAGGCCTTCAGGAGGTCGAGGCCTTCGAAGAAGATCTCGCCGCCGGTCGGCTCGATCAGCCGCGAGAGGCACCGCACCAGGGTCGACTTGCCGGAGCCGCTGAGCCCCATGATCACCAGGATCTCGCCGGGATTGACGTCGATGGTCGCGTCGCGGACCGCGCCGATGTAGCCGGCCTTGGCGATGTCCTCGCGCGAGGGCTGGCCGTCCTGCGCCTTGAGGAAGCCCTGCGGGTCTTCGCCGAACAACTTCCACACGCTTCGGCACGAGATGATCGGCTCGCTCATGTAGCTCTCCCCCTGAGAGACCCAAGGCGACGGTGACGACGGCGGAGCGACGGTAGCGACGGCAGCCACGGTGGCGACGGCCGCTGGGTCCGTGCGGCGCCGCCCCGGATCGAGCGAGGATGTGCCGAAGGGCGGACGGCGGCACGGACGCGCGCCCTTGCGGCGGCGCCCGCGCGCTCGTCCCCTACCCGCGGCGCTTGGCCCCCGATCCGTCGCCGGCGGCCGCGCCGGCGAGGCTCAGCTTCCGGCCCCTTCGAGCCAAGCCTTCCATTTGGACTCGTTGTCGGCCAGCCACTTGTCCGCCGCCTCCTCCGGCTCCATGCCGTCGACGTCGGCGAGCTTGGCCATGACCGCGATGTCCAGATTGGAGAAGTTGATCTGGCGCACGATCTCGTAGGCGCCCGGATTGTTCTCCGGGAATTCCTTCCAGACTCCGATCTTGAGGTAGCCGTCCTTGGGATTGCCGCAATCGTGGGTCAGGTCCGGGTTCATGCCCCAGGCCGGATCCTCGCGGCAGCCTTCGCCGTATTCCGGGAACTCGACGAACTTGCCGTCGTAGATCGCCTCGATGAAGTTGGGCGTCCAGTTGAACAGCACGATCGGCTCGTTGCGCTTGGAGGCGGCGTCGAGCTCCGCCCAGAGGGCGGACGCCGATCCGGCGTTCACCACCTCGAATTCCATGCCGAGGCCCTCGACCCGCTCGTGGTCTTTCTTCAGCCAGTCGACCGGCCCGGCCAGGAACCGGCCCTTGGGCGAGGTCTCGGGCGTCGAGAACATCTCGGCGCAGGCATCGAGCGCCTTCCAGTCGGGAAGGCCGGGGCAGAGTTCCTCCACATAGGCCGGGTACCACCACTCCTCGCGGGTCGTGGCGTCGTGCGTTTGGGCGTCGATCACGCAGCCTTCGGCCACCACTTTCTCGAAGGCGACGCCGAAGGCGCCCTGCCAGACCTCGTGGACCAAGTCGATGTCGCCCTCGCACATGGAGGTGTAGACGACTTGGCTGTCCGCCGGGATGTATTCGACCTCGTAGCCGGCCTCGTTGAGGATCTTGCCGACGATGTGCGCGCCGACGATCTGGCTGGACCAGTTGTGCAGCGGAATTCTCACCGGATCCGCGGCCGTCGCCGAGCCCGTGCCGGCAAGCGCCAATGCGGCGCCGGCGGCCAGGGCGAACCCCAAGCCCTTAAGATGTTCTGCGAGATATTTTGAACGCATACCGATTACCTCCCCCGTTTATGATTTGCCGGCGCGGCGCGCACCCATGGCCGCGAACCGGAGACAGGGCGCCGCATGCGCGCCCTGATTTGGAACGACGTCGATCTTAGGGAAATAAGCGCCGGTGTTGAACTGCTAATGACCGCCGGGGCCTCGCGGCAGGGCCTAAGGCCTTGCTTTCCGGCAGGTCCCGACCGCGCGAAAGGGTCGAATTGGGCGCTCCGCCGCGGGATTCCTTTGACCGGAAGTAGAGGCGTGCTGCGGCCCGCTCGCCGATAGCGGGCAGCCTCGGCTTCAGTCGAGCCGGCGGCCGAGCCAGGAGAAGGTGGCGAAATAGCCGAGCCAGACGAAGACCGAGAGACTATAGAAGGTCAGCGTTCGCCACGACCAGAGCGGCCACGAGCCGGCCCGCCCGAAGGCGATCACGTTGGGGTGCCACGAAAAGAGCTGCGAGCGCCAGCGGTTCCACATGACGGTGACTTCGGTCTTGCGGTCCTCCGCGGTCTTGGCGTCGTTGAAGACTCGCTCGCTGTTGCGCTTGAACCACCACCACGAGTCCTCGTTCTCGAGCTCCACGCCGGCATCGGCTTGGTTGCGCATGTAGATGTACTGCACGTCTCTCGTCTTGCCGCTGGCGTCGGGATCGGTCCGGCGCACCTCGGTGCCGCTGATGGTGCCGGTGGTCCAGGTGGGGCGGGCGTATTCCCACCAGAACCAGAGCGGCGCGCCGACCAGGAGCGCCGCGATCGCCGCCGCGAGCCCCGAGGTCCGCCACAGGACGAAGGCGAACGCCAGGATCGCCAGCAGCAGGATATAACCGACCGAGACGTAGATCTCGAGCATGTCTCTTACTCATCCTTCGCGTGATTGACGGGTCTTCGCTCCGGTCGCGAAACCGTGCCCGCCCCTCTTGGTCGGCGGGGCGCGGGCGCCGGGTGCGGCCCTGCCGATCCGAGGCGCCGCGGGGGTCGCCAAGATCTTCGGACGAGCGCCGCCGGTCTCGTTCAGGCGCGTACATGGGTAATGCCGTATTCAGATATTTTAAACCAATTTTGCGTCAAATCCTCCCGATCTGAACCGGGCGAGGTCTCTGATTTGTTCATTCCTTTCCGCTGCCTTGCGGTGTCGATCCTAGCCGCGCTGCCTCTCGTCGCCTGCTCGACGCCGGCCGAACGCGAATTGCAGGAACTGTCGGACGCCAGTGAGCATCTTTGGGTCGAGTACGACGCCTGCCTGGCGCACGTCGCCGGGACCCCCGCCTATCGGCGCCTGGACCGGGCCTTCATCCTACGGCGGGACGATCATCGCTCGGTGGAGAAGATGACCATCGCCAGGCACGCGAGCGAGCAGGAGAAATCGGATCTCCTTGAAAACAAGAAAAACATCTCGCGATGCGATCAAATGCTGTTCAACGGCTTCGCGGAGGTCAATCCGAGCTTCAACGTCCTGCTGGCGCGCTTCGCCAGCGAGGATGACGAGCTCATCCTGCGGACCATCCAGGACCAGGTCACGGTCGGCGAGAGGAACGTCGTCGCGCAGAAGCGCTACGCCGAGCGTTTGCGGGACTGGAACTACGCCGGCGAGCGCATGGTGCGACTCTTCACCTGGCGGCTGCGCCGCGCCTGCGTGATGGATTGCGGCGCCTTCACGGCGGCGGCTCTCATGCCGACCGCGACGTCGTCGGCGGCGAATGTCGCCAACGCCGCCCCGCTCGATGAATCGGTCGACGCTCCGGTGGCTGCGCCGGCGCCCGCGCATAGCCCCACACGTAGCCCCACCCACAGCCCCACTCATAGCGTGGCGCAGGTCGCCATGGCGGCCCCGCCGTCCGGCGAGATCGTCCGTCCGATCCGGAGCCATGACGCCGAGGTGCGGCCGGCGGCCGTCCCGGAGAAGTCCTATCCGGACTGGCAGTATCAGCCCGTGAAATTCGCTGCGGTCAGCCGGACCGCGGCGCCGGGTCATGCGGTTCGCCCGGTGCCGGGCTATACGATCCGCCTGGCCTCGGCGGCCTCCGAGTTCGAGGCGAAAGGCGAATGGCGCCGGCTCCAGGCTCAATACCCGGCGATCCTCGGCGACCTGACCCTGGTCACCCACGAGGTCAGCTCGGCCGGCGAGGGCGGGCTCGTTTGGGTCATGGCAGGGCTCTTTCAGTCCCGCGACGAGGCGGCCGAACTGTGCGGCCGCCTGAACCGCGCAGAGCAGGACTGTCCCGTTCTGCACATGGAAGCCTTTCATTCGGCCGACTGAACGGCCGGTCCGCTTGCGGCGTCGCGGCGGCCGCTGCGCCCGGCGTCTCGGCCGTGCGCGCGCACAGGATCTCGGCGCTTGAGTCGTCGCGCGCCGCGTGATTGAACCGGCGGTCATGACCAAGCGGCTTCTGGTATCGACCTCGGCGCACGGATTCGGCCATGCCGCCCAGACCTCGGTGGTGGTCGACGCCGTGCGGGCGCGCTGGCCGGACCTGGAGGTGACCTTGCGCACGGCGCTGCCGCGCCAGGCGCTCGACAGCTTCTTCGCGCCGCCCTTCGAGCTGATCGAGACCGCCGACGACGTCGGCATGCTCATGGCCTCGCCGCTGGAGGTTCGGGTCGACGCTACCGCCGCCGCCTACCGCGCGTTTCACGCCGACTGGGATCGGCGCGTCGACGAGGACGCGGCGCGACTCGCCCGCCTGGCCCCGGACCTGGTCCTCGCCAATGCCTCCTATCTCGC
>JAWWCG010000278.1:0-5491 GCA_033720555.1 Kiloniellales bacterium
CGGCCGAAGTCGCGGTGGCGCGGCGTCATGTGGCCGATCATGCTGTCGGCGGTGTTGAGCGCCTTGTAGGCCAGGAGGCCCGGCAGGCCGAGCAGCAGGTACCAGAACAAGGGCGCCGCCACGCCGTCGGAGAAGTTCTCGGCGAGCGATTCGAGCGCGGCGCGCGCCACGCCGCCCTGGTCGAGAGAGTCGGGGTCGCGGCCGACGATGTGCGCCACCGCGGCGCGGCCCTCGAAGAGCGAGTGCGCCAGGCCGCGGGCGACCGCCGCCACGTGGTCGTAGAGGTCGCGCCCGGCCAGCAGCATGGCGGCGAGCGCGGCCTCGGCGATCCAGCCGCCCGGCACGCGCCACAGCACCGCGCCCAGGACCAGGCCGAGCGCCGCCGCCGCGAGAGTGGCGCCGAGGGCGAGGGCGAGGCCCCGCCAGAACCGCGCCGCCGACGTGCGGTCGTCCCGGTTCCACAGCGCGTCCGCGGCGGCGATGCGCGCGCCCAGCCAGGCGATCGGATGGGGCGCCCGTCGGTAGAGCCAGTCCGGCTCGCCGAAGGCCGCGTCCAGGGCGAGCGCCAGGAGGGCCGCGAGGCAGATCGCAGCCGGCGCCGCCAGGCCGGTGGTCCAAAGCAGAATCATCGCCGGAGCATGGGTGGCCCGGCTATTGCGGTCAACGGGTCGCCGTGGTTCTCTCGGCCGGCGGACGGCCGGCGAGCGGGCGGCGGCCGCAACGCGAGGGGAGCGAGGCTATGAGCGGGATCGGGGTGATGGTGTGCGGCCACGGCAGCCGCGACGAGGAGGCGGTCGCCGAGTTCGCGTCGGTCGCCCGGGGGATTCGCGAGCGCCTGCCCCAATACCCGGTGGAAAGCGGCTTCCTCGAGTTCGCCACGCCGATCATCCGCGACGGCCTCGACAAGCTGCGCGCCGCCGGCTGCCGGCGGGTGCTCGCCGTGCCGGGCATGCTGTTCGCCGCCGGCCACGCCAAGAACGACATCCCCTCGGTGCTCAGCACCTACGAGGCGCAGCATCCGCAAATGGCCATCGACTACGCGCGGGAGCTGGCGCTCGACGCCAAGCTGATCAACGCCTCGGCCGATCGCATCCGCGAAGCGCTGGCGGCGGCGGGCGACGACGTGCCGCCCCACGAGACCCTTTTGACGGTGGTCGGCCGCGGCGCCTCCGACCCGGACGCCAATTCCAACGTCGCCAAGGTCATGCGCCTCCTGTGGGAGGGCTTCGGCTTCGGCTGGGGCGAGACCGCCTATTCCGGCGTCACCTTTCCGCTGGTCGGCCCCGGCCTCGAGCACGCCGCCAAGCTCGGCTACCGGCGCATCGTGGTGTTTCCCTATTTCCTCTTCACCGGGATCCTGGTGAAGCGCATCTACGACGAGACCGACCGGGTGGCGGCGCGCCATCCGGAGATCGAGTTCGTCAAGGCGCCCTACCTCAAGGATCATCCGCTGGTGCTCGACAGCTTCGCCGAGCGGGTCGAGGAGATCCTGACCGGCGGCAACCTGATGAACTGCAAGCTGTGCAAGTACCGGGAACGGATCCTCGGCTTCGAGGCCGACGTCGGCGCCCCCCAGGAGAGCCATCACCATCACGTCGAGGGCATCGGCACCGGCGGCGAGGGCAAGGTGTTCGGCGTCGACGACCACGGCCACGACCACGGCCACGACCACAGCCACGGCCACGACCACGCGCACGAACATGCCCATGGGCACGGCCATGGCCATGAACACGGGCACGGCCATGGCCATGAACACGGGCACGGTCACGGGCATGATCACGGGCATGGTCACGGGCATCATCAGCACGGACATCATCATCGCCCCTATCCCCACGCCGACCATCCGCACGGGCCGCGCAGCCTGAAGAAGGCGCGGGCCTGAGCCGGGGCCAGGGCGACCTTCGGGATTGAGACCATGGAGTACCTGCGCGATCCGGCCGAGATCACCCGCCGCTCGTTCGAGATCGTGCGGGCCGAGGCTGACCTCGCCCACCTGCCGGCGGCGCTGGCGCCGGTCGCCGTGCGCCTGGTCCACGCCTGCGGCATGCCCGACGTCGTCGCCGACCTCGCCTGGCATCCCGATCTCGTCGCCGGCGCCCGCGCGGCGCTCGCCGCCGGCGCGCCGGTGCTGGCCGACTGCCGCATGGTGGCGGACGGCGTGATCCCTTCGCGGCTGCCGGCCGGCAACGCGGTCCTCTGCACTCTCGGCGCCCCCGAGGTGCCGGCGCTCGCCCGCCGCGACGCCACCACGCGCTCGGCGGCGGCCGTCGAGCTCTAGCGCCCGCACCTCGCCGGCGCCGTGGTCGCCATCGGCAACGCGCCGACCGCGCTCTTCCGGCTGCTCGAGCTGCTCGGCGAGGGCGCGCCGCGGCCGGCCGCCATCCTCGCCTTTCCGGTCGGCTTCGTCGGCGCGGCGGAATCGAAGGAAGCCTTGATCGCGGCCGATCTCGCCGTGCCCTACCTGACCTTGCGCGGCCGGCGCGGCGGTTCCGCGATCGCCGCCGCCGCGGTGAACGCCCTGGCATCGCACCGGCCATGACCGCCTGGCTCTCCATCGTCGGCATCGGCGAGGGCGGCTACGACGACCTCGCCCCCGCGGCGCGCGCGCTCGTCGACACCGCCGAGGTGCTGATCGGCGGCGCGCGCCACGTCGCCATGATCCCCGAGGCGGCGGACGACCGGCGCGAGCGCTTCACCTGGCCGAGCCCGTTCGACATCCTGGCCGAGGAGATCGCCAAGCGCCGCGGCCGGCGGGTCTGCGTGCTGGCGTCGGGCGATCCCATGGACTACGGCGTCGGCGCCAAGCTGGCCCGCCGTTTCCCGCTCGAGGAGCTCGCCATCGTGCCGTCGCCCTCGGCGTTCAGCCTGGCCTGCGCGCGGCTCGGCTGGAGCGTGCCGGACACGACGCTGCTGTCGATCCCCGGCCGGCCGCTGGAGATCCTGCATCCGGCGGTGCAGCCGGGCGCGCGGCTGCTGGTCCTGACCGGCGGCGTGGAGGCGCCGGCGGAGGTCGCCGCGCTGCTGCGGGCGCGCGGCTACGGCGCCAGCCGGATGGTCGCGCTCGAGCGCATGGGCGGCCCGCGCGAGCGCCGCATCGAGGGCACCGCCGACGACTTCCCGGCCGGCGCCGTCGAGGACTTCCACACCCTGGCCATAGAATGCCAGGCCGCGCCGGGCGCGGCGCCGCTCTCCGCCGCGCCGGGCCTGCCGGACGACGCCTTCCGCCACGACGGCCAGCTCACCAAGCGCGAGGTCCGCGCCGCCACCCTGGCGGCCCTGGCTCCGGTGCCCGATCAGCTTCTGTGGGATGTCGGCGCCGGCTGCGGCTCGGTGGCGATCGAGTGGATGCGCGCGGCGGCCCGCGCCCGGGCGGTCGCGATCGAGCGCCGGGGCGAGCGCGCGGCGCTGATCGCCGCCAACGCCGCGGCCCTGGGCACGCCGTCGCTGCGCCTGGTCGAGGGCGAGGCGCCGGCGGCGCTGGCCGATCTCGAGGATCCCGACGCGGTCTTCGTCGGCGGCGGCGTCGGCTGCGCCGGGCTGGTCGACGCCTGCTGGGCGCGGCTCAAGGCCGGCGGCCGCCTGGTCGCCAACGCGGTCACCCTGGAAGGCGAGCGCGTGCTGCTGGCCTGGCGGGCGGAGAACGGCGGCGAGCTGACGCGCCTCGCCGTGTCGCGGGCCGAGCCGGTCGGCGGCCTGACGGGCTGGCGGCCGCTGATGCCGGTCACCCAGCTCACGGCGGCCAAGCCATGACCGGCACGCTCTATGGCCTCGGCATCGGCCCCGGCGACCCGGAGCTGATCACCCTGAAGGCGCTCAAATGCCTCCAGCGCGCGGCGGTGATCGCCTATCCCGCGCCGACCGAGGGCGACAGCCTGGCGCGGGCGATCGTCGCGCCGCACCTGGCCGGCGGCCAGACGGAGATCGCCATCCGCATGCCCATGGTCGCCGCCCGCTTTCCCGCCCAGGAGGTCTACGACCAGGCGGCCCGGGAGATCGGCGGCGAGCTCGAGGCCGGGCGCGACGTGGCCGTCCTGTGCGAGGGCGACCCCTTCTTCTACGGCTCCTTCATGTACCTCTTCGGCCGCATGGCGGAGCGCTATCCCGTCGAGGTGGTCCCCGGCGTCTCCTCGCTCACCGCCTGCGCCGCGGTGCTGGGCGCGCCGCTGGTCGCGCGCAACGACGTGCTCACCGTTGTGCCGGCGACCCTCAAGCCGGAGGCCCTGAAGCGCCGGCTGGCGGAGGCCGGCGAGGCGGCGGCGATCGTCAAGGTCGGCCGCAACCTGGCCAAGGTGCGCGGCGTGCTGGCGGAGCTCGGCCTGAGCGACGCCGCGCGCTACGTCGAGCACGCCACCATGGCCAGCCAGAAGATCCTGCCGCTCGCCGCCGTGGCCGAGGGCGCGGCGCCCTATTTCTCGATGATCCTGGTCCACCGCCGCGGCGAGGCCTGGCGATGAGCGGGGCGGCGGTCCCCGCGCCGGCGTTCGTCGCCCTCACGACGGCGGGCTGCGACCTGGCGCGCAGCTTGGCCGCCGGCTTTGCCGGCGCCGAGGTGCACGGCCTTGCCGGACGAACCGAGGACGCCGAGCGGACCTTCGACGAGACGGGCGAACATCTGGGGGAGCTGTTCCGCGCCGGCCGGCCGATCGTCGGCCTGTGCGCGGCCGGGATCCTGATCCGCGCCCTCGCGCCCCTGCTGGGCGACAAGCGGGCCGAGCCGCCGGTGGTCGCCCTCGCCGAGGACGGCAGCGCCGTGGTGCCGCTGCTGGGCGGCCATCGCGGCGCCAACGACCTCGCTCGGGCGCTGGCCGAACGCCTCGGCGTGGCGGCGGCGGTGACCACCGCCGGCGACCGCCGCTTCGGCCTGGCGCTGGACGAGCCGCCGGCGGGCTGGCGGCTGGAAAATCCTCAACACTATAAGGCGTTCGTCGCCGATCTTCTGTCAGGATGTGAATTTCGCTTGGCCGACGGCGCCGACTGGCCGGACTGGCTGCGGGACGCGGCGCTGCCCTGCTCGGCCGCCGGCACCCTCGCCATCCGGGCGACCCACGAGGCGGTCGAGGGCTCGGCGCGCGTCCTGGTCTACCACCCGCTCTGCCTTGCCGTCGGCGTCGGCTGCGAGCGCGGCTGCCCGCCGGAGGAGCTGATCGCCCTGGTGCGCGACACCCTGGCCGGGCACGGCCTGGCGGCGGGGGCGGTGGCGGCGCTGGTCTCCCTCGACCTCAAGGCCGACGAACCGGCGGTCCACGCGGCGGCCGCGGCGCTGGACGCGCCGGCGCGCTTCTTCGCGGCGCCGGCGCTGGCGGCCGAGGAGCCGCGCCTGGCCACGCCCTCGGAGCTGGTGCGCCGCGAGGTCGGCGTGGCGGGGGTGGCGGAGAGCGCCGCCCTGGCCGCCGCCGGGCCGCACGGCAGCCTGCTCGTGCCCAAGACCAAGTCGCGGCGCGCCACCTGCGCCGTCGCCCTGGCCCCGGGGCCGCTCGACCCGGCGGCGATC
>JAWWCG010000279.1:0-5480 GCA_033720555.1 Kiloniellales bacterium
GTAGTGGTTGGTGCCGGAGATGTTGCGCGTCCCCCCGGCGCCCGACCCGCAGCGCTCGATCGCCGCATGCATGGCCGCCGCCACCGCCGGGTGCTGGCCCATACCGAGGTAGTCGTTGGAGCACCAGACGGTCACCTCCGGCTCGCCCTCCGGCCCGTAATTGCGCGCCTGGGGAAAGGCCCCCGCGGTGCGCTCCAGCTCGGCGAACACCCGGTAGCGCCCCTCGCGCCGCAGGCCCGCGATCTCCTCACAGAAAAATCCCTCGTAATCCATCAACCCCGCGCTCCGTTCCGGCTTGCTCGTCCCTGGCGTCAGGCTTCAGTTTTTCCGGCCGCGCCCGCCGCCGCCTTGACCGAGATCAATCGAGGGCCAAGGAGCCGGCGCGCAAGGCCGCGGTCGTCGCTCCGGCCCCGGGGGTCACGCGAACGCGTCCGCCCGCAAGCGGGCGCGATCCGGAATCACGAGCACCCGCGGCGTGTCCATGACGATCAGACCCTCTTCCCGCCAGCGGGTGAGGATCCGGCAGATGGTCTCGGTGCGGGTTCCCAGATAGTCGGCGATCTCGTCCCGGAACATGGGGACATGCAGGATCAAGCCTTTATCGGACGGCTCGCCGACCGCCTCCTCCAACTCGAACAGGAAGTCGGCGAGCCGCGCCTTGACCGGCAGCGCCCACTGCCCGCGCAGGCGCGCGGTGCGCCCGACCAGCTCGGCGCAGGCCATCTCGAACAACGGCCAGAGGAGGTCCGGCTTGCCCGACCCGGTCCCGCGGACCTCCGGCAAACTCAACGCCAGCAATGTGCCATCGCTCACCGCCTTGGCGTCGAATCCCCAGGCGTCGCCCGGCCCGGCGGGGGCGATCAGGTCGCCGCAGCCGCAGTAGCCGAGGACCCCCGCGCCGGACGCCGCGTCTTGCCCGGCTCGATAGAGGCCGACGATGCCGCGCAGGACGACGAGGACCTCGTTTCCGGCCTCGTCCCGCCGGGCCAGGCGCGCGCCCGCTTGGAAGGGACGTTCAACGCCGCGACCGTCGAACAGGGTTGCCGCCGCCGGCCCGATCCGGCTCGACAAGCGACGCCGGGCCTCGCCGCAGGACGCCGCGGCGCGCCCGCCCCCGGCCGGCCGCAGGCGCTGCGAACCACTGGCGTCACGATCCCTCACCCCGGCCAGCATCGGCGTTTCCCTCCAAGCCCAGACTAGGCCAAGCATAGGGCCGGCCGCGCCTGGAACCCTTGATCGGGATCAAGGCCCGCGCGCCGCCGCCTCGCCCATTTCCTCGTCCATCTCCTTACCCGCCGGCGCGTCCGCCAGCGCAAGCGCCAGCAGGTCCTTGCCCGCCTCGTCCAGGGGCAAGGCAAGCGCGGCGGCGCGGCCCAGCGGCGACATCTTGGCCCAGGTCTTGCGCAGGATTGCGACCACCTTGTCGGTGTCGTGCCGCGCGGCGAAGTCGGCGAGGTAGTGGGCCAGGAAGACGACGCAGACCACGTCTTCCAGCACCTGCGCGTCGCGGTCGCGCTTCAGCCGCTCCTTGCGCACCAGCGCCTGCACCCGGTCGATCTCGGCCGCCGGGTAGCCCAGCCCGCTCAGAATCTGGCCGGCGCGCTCGGCGTGATAGCGCTTGAGGTCCCGCCGCCAGGTCAGGTAGCCGACCCGGCCCTCGGGATAGCGCCCGCGCGGCAGCACCCAGCGTTCGATGTGCTGGCAGCGGGCCGCCAGACGCAGCGCCTCCGCCGCCTGCGGGCACAGCCGCTCGAGCCACGCGCTCATGCGCCGGGCGTAGACCAGCTCCTTCGGCGCCCGCTCGCCGTCGACCCATTCGAAATTGGGATCGGCGGCATTGGCCCGGTCGAAGGCGTCGAGCGCCGCCTGCACGCGATCACTGTCCGCCGTCCCTCCCGGCGCGGACGGCCGCCTGGCGGACTGGTTCATCCCCGTCCCCGCGCCGGCGTGGGCGTGGCCGCCGCCCGCCGCAGGCCCGCTATCGCCTGGTCCAGCACCAAGGCGTCGACCCAATCGCAGGCGCCGATCGGTCCGCTGTAGGCGGTGGCGCGCCCGCACTGCCGCAAGCTGCGCGGCACGTCCTCGGTGGCGTGCCGGCCGGCCTCCGCGAAGCAGCCCACCGCGAACACGCGTGCCCCGGCACAGGCCCGCGCCGCCTCCTCGACCGTCGGCGACTCCTCCAGATAGGCGGCGCAGGCGTCGGCGAAGCGCCCCTCTTGCCCGACGTCCGAGGCGAGCCGCGCGGTCGCGCGCCCGGAGGCCGCGTTGCGCCGCGAGCCGTGGCCGATCAGGAGCAGGCTCGTCTCCCGCGGCCGCCAGCCCAGCGCGTGGAGGGCGCGCTCGGCGTGCGCGGCGACCCGGCCGGCCAGGCCCGGATGGCTGCCGAGCTCCGGGCAGAGGACGACGCGCTCGGAACCGGGCAGGCGCGCCAAGCGGTCGCGCAACGCGCCGTAGGTGACGCCCCGGCACATGAACAGCGGCACGACGAAAACCGGCGACGCCCGGAGGCCGGCGATCACGTCTTCGATTCGGGACGCGCCGAACAGGGTGGCGGCGGCGATCTCGGCCGCGCCCGACGCGCGCGCGAGAAAGCGCAGGCGCTCATGGGCGGCCCAGGCGTCGCTGGCGTAGCTGCAGACCACCAAGGCGGCGCCCGCCAGGCGCGCGCCCGCGACGAGATCCTCAGTGGCTGGTGCCCTCGTCGAGTCGGATCTTGTTCCAGACATTGTACTTCCCCGAGGGTTTGACGAAGGGAATGCGTTTCACTTCTTCCAGGGTCTGGGCGTCGTAGACCACGATGGCGCCGGCCATGTCCCACACGCTGAGCAGCGCATAGCGGCCGTCGCGGGTGAACTCGACGTGGGCCGCGGTCTTGCCCGGCGCCGGGCGCAGGGTCTTGACGATCTCCAGGCTCGCCTTGTCGATGACGTGGACGGCGTCGCGGTCGGGGCCGAAGAAGACGTCGACCCAGGCATAGGGCGAGGCCTCGTGGCTGCGCAGGAAGAAGCCCGGGCCCAGGGTCTCGATGGTCTTGACCACCTGCCAGTCGTCGATGTCGATGACGCTGACCGCGCCGGTCTTGAGATGCGGCGTCGCCATGACCCGCCGGCCGTCGCGCGCCCAGGAGATGCCGGAGCCGAGGTGCGGCAGGCCGGGCAGCGGCAGCTCGGCGATCTCGCGCCGGACGTCCAGGTTGACCACCACCGAATGCGCGCCGTCGCGCGCCGAGCCGATCAGCTCGCGGTAGCTCGGGGTGAAGAAGAAGTCGTCGAGCGGCTGGCTGAGCGGCACCCGGCGGATCGGGAAGTCGCCCGGCTCGGCCAGCCCTTCCTCCATGCCCTTCTCGTAGTTGTGGACGAAGCCGCCGTAGACCGCCGGCGGGTCCTCTGCGTAGGAGATCTCCCACAGCTCCGGGACGTCCTTCAGCGCCACCACGAAGGATTCACGCGGCGCGGCCTGATAGACGGCGCTCACCCGCGAGCTGGTCTCGCCGCGCTGGTCGGCCGCCTCGATCACCCGGAGCGGCGCGAGATCGCCCGCATCGAGCAGGACCAGGCTATGGGGCAGGTAATTGGCGACCGCCAGGACGCGGCCGTCGTGGGAGATCGCCAGGTTGCGGGTGTTGATGCCGGCGCGCACCTCGCCGACGACGGCGAGGCCGTAGAGGTCGTACTTGGTGATCCAGCCGTCGCGCGAGGCGAAATAGACGAAGCGCCCGTCCGGCGAGAACTTCGGCCCGCCGTGGAGCGCGAAGCGGCTGGGGAAGCGGGCGAGCGGCGCGAAGGCGTCGCCGTCGAGCACCGTCACGTGGTGATCGCCGCTTTCCACCACGACGAAGAGGTTCATGGGGTCGGCCGCGTATTGCGGGCGCGCCGGAAGCTCGGCCGCGCTGCGATAGATCTCGCGGCTGGCGCGGATCTCGGCCTCGCCCCACACCGGCCGCTCGGCCGGCGGGCTGTAGATCAGCGCCACCAGGTCCTCGATCTGCCGCTCCGACAGGCGCTCGGCGAAGCCCGGCATCTGGGTCGCCGGCCGGCCGTCGGCGATCACCGCCCTGGCCTTGTCCGGCGTCAGCCGGCCGAGGTTCTCCGGCAAGAGCGCCGGGCCCATGCCGCCGAGGCGCCCGGCGCCGTGGCACTCGGCGCAGTGGGCCTCATAGGCCGCCGCGCCCGGCCCAACGGACTCTGCAGCCACCGCGGTTCCCGTGGCGCCTGCGGCCTGCGTCGTCGCGAGCCAGGCCACAGCCAGGAGCGTCGGGAGTCTAGCGCGCGCCTGCGGCATGGCGCCTCCCGCGGTAGGGCGTCACCGCGACCCGCGGCCGCTCGCGCGCCTCGTTCGCGACGCCGATCTCGCGGTCGCTCAGGTAGCAGGCGGGATCCTCTTGCCAGGGATCGCCGGTGATCTGCAGGGCGCGCACCCGGGTATTGCCGCCGCAGATGTCGAAATGGCGGCAGCGCCCGCAGCGGCCCTTGATCGCCCGCGGCCGGCGCTTCAGGCCGGCCATGATCGGGTCGCCGGTGTCTTGCCAGATTTCCGAGAAGGGGCGCGCGCGCACGTTGCCGAGGTTGTAGTGCCACCAGAAGGTATCGGGGTGAACGTTGCCGAGGTTGTCGATATTGGCGACGTTGACGCCGGAGGCGTTGCCGCCCCAGGCGACCAGCTTCACCGCGACGTGGTCGGCCCGGTCGGGAAAGCGCCGGCGCACCCAGTGCAGGAAGTAGACGCCGTCGGCGTCGTTGTTGCCGGTGACGAACTCCTTCTTGACGCCGCGCGCGACGTAGTCCCAGCAGCGCTCGAAGATCAGGTCCATGGAGTCCCGCGTCGTGCGATGGTAGGCGTCGTCCTCCCGGTAGCGGTTGCCGCGCCCGGCATAGACCAGGTGCGACAGGTAGAACTTGTCGATCTCCTCGCGGTCGATGAGGTCGAGCATCTCGGGCAGCGAGGCGACGTTGCGCTCGGTCATGGTGAAGCGCAGGCCGACCTTGATGCCCCGCTCGCGGCACAGGCGCATGCCGTCGAGCGCCGCCGCGTAGGCGCCCTCCTGGCGGCGGAAGGCGTCGTGCACCGTGCCGATGCCGTCGAGGCTGACGCCGACGTAGTCGTAGCCGATGCCGGCGATCCGCTCGCTCATCGCCCGGTCGATCAGCGTGCCGTTGCTGGACAGGCCGACATAGAAGCCGAGGTCCTTGGCGCGCCGCGAGATGTCGAAGATGTCCCGCCGCAGCAGGGGCTCGCCGCCGGAGAGGATCAGCACCGGGACGCCGAAGGCCTTGAGGTCGTCCATCACCGCGAAGACCTCCTCGGTCGAGAGCTCGCCGGGGAAGTCCACGTCGGCCGACAGCGAGTAGCAATGCACGCAGTTGAGGTTGCAGCGCCGGATCAGATTCCAGATCACCACCGGGCCGGGCGGCTTGCGCAGCCGCACCGGCGTCGGCGCCACCAGCTCCTGCATGAATTGGGACAATCGGAACATGGCGTTA
>JAWWCG010000280.1:0-5476 GCA_033720555.1 Kiloniellales bacterium
GCCAAGGATCGTCGTCGCCGCGGGAATCTCGCTCCAAAAGAGGTAACCCCAGAGCACCGCCAGCGGCAGGCCGACATACTCGAAGGGGGCGACGCTGGGGGCCGGCGCGAGCCGATAGGCTTGGGAGAGGAAAAAGAAGCCAAAGGCGGAGACCAGTCCGCAGACGGACATCAGCCCGAGGTCGACCCAATTCGGCCAGACCCACGCCCGCAGCAGGAATTCCACGCTCGGATGCCCGGCCTGCGCCAGGCCGCCCTGGCCGAGCCCCAGGCCGAGCGCCGCGTTCGCGGTGAGGTAGACCAGCGTCGCGGAGAACGCGAGCGAAGCGCCGCTTTCCGTCTTTCCCAGATGGCGGGTCAGGATGGCCGAGACGGCGTAGAACAGCGCCGCCAGAATGGCGAGAAGCGCCGCCGGCTCGATGGCGCCGGCGTCGGGCCGCGTCATGATCACCACGCCGACGAAGCCGATGGCGACGGCGATCCAGCGGCGCAGTTGCACGGTCTCGCCGAGCGCCAGGCTCGACAGCGCCGTGATGATCAAGGGCGCGACGAAGAACAGCGCCACCGCGAACGCCAACGGCAAGGCGGAGAGCGCGAGGTAATAGGTGGTGAACGACACCAACATGGCGCAGCCGCGCACCACATGAAGCCATGGCCGTCGCGTCCGCAGGCTGGCCAGTCCGCCGTTGAGGTGGGCGATCAGCAGGAGCGGAAGGACCGCGACCAAGCTGCGCACGAAGACGATCTCGGTCACCGGATAGGCGCCGCTGATCGACTTGATGATCACGTCCTGGATCGAAAAGATGGAAATGCCGGCCATCACGCACAGCACGCCCTTCAGGGGGGCGTCGACGTGGCCGAGCGCGACGGTCGACTGAGCCATATCGCCTCCCCATCCCGGCGGCGCTGTGTTCGCCGTCGCCGGCGGCCATGGGCCCGCGCCGGTCCCGGCGCAACCGTGGCGCAATGCGCAAGCCGCCCAAGGCGACGGTAATCCCGCGGCGCGTCAAGCGGCTGCGCGTTTTGCGCATGGCTGTTCTGCGGTTTCGATCTGGATTTGCCGCCGGAACCTCTTGGATCGGGGCCGGTGGATCGGGGCCGGTGGATCGGGGCCGGACGGGGCCTTCAGTAGCCGCGCTCGAAATCGACGACGTGAAGCGGCTCTTCGCCCGCCTCCATCCGGCGGATGTTGGCGGCGACCGATTCGATCGCCGTGTCCGGCACGGAGAAGGCGGCGATATGCGGCGTCACCACGACCCGCGGGTGGCCCCAGAAGGGATGGTCGGCGGGCAGGGGCTCCTCGCCGAAGACATCCAAGGCGGCCGCGGAGATCTGGCCTTCGTCGAGCGCGGCGAGCAGGTCGTCCTCCACCAGATGACCGCCGCGCGCGCAGTTCACCAGCGCCGCGCCGCGCGGCAGCCGGGCGAACAGCGCGCGGTCGAGGATGCCTCGGGTCGCCTCGGTCATCGGCAGCAGGCACACCAGAATGTCGGTTCGCGCCAGGAAATCCGTCAGCCCGTCCTCGCCGTGATAGCAGACCATGCCGGACATCTCCTTGGGCGAGCGGGACCAGCCGGCGACGTCGAACCTGAGCGCGGCGAGCTTCTCGGCGGCGTCGCCGCCCAGGGTGCCCAGGCCGAGCAGTCCGACCCGCCGTTCCCACGGCGCCTTGAGGTCGCGCTGTCGCCAGATTCGCGCCGCCTGCTGCGCCCGGTAGTCGAGCGCCTGGGTGTGCAGGTCGAGCACCTGCTGCACGACATGGGCCGTCATGCTGGCGGTCATGCTGCGCTCGACCATGCGGATCACCGGCGCCGCCGGCAGCTCCGGATCGCTGCGCAGGTGGTCTACCCCCGCCCACAGCGAGAAGATCGCCTTGAGGTTCGGCAGGCTGGCGAGCAGCCCCGGCGGCGGCGCGTAGACCAGGGCGTAGTCGATGTCCTCGCGCGCGCCGACCTCCGGGTAGATCCGGATCTCGCGCCCGGGCAGGTGCGCGCCGAGGGCCGCCAGCCAGGGCTCGATATCCGTATGGTCGCACTTGAACAAAAGCGTCATGGCCCGCTCCCCCAGCCGAAGGTCGTCCGGCGGCCGCGCGGCGACGCCCCGCCGGGCCGGCGATTGCACAGGCCCGCGCGGCGCGGGTCAAGAGCTTGACCAAGAGACCGGTCAAGTGACTGGCCAAGAGACCGGTCAAGAGACGGGCCATGAGAAGGGGGTGCAGAACCCGGCGCGGGCGACTAAATTCCCGGCATGGCGGTGGAAGCGAAAATCTGCGGCATCAACGCGCCGGACGCGATGGACGCGGCGGCCAAGGGCGGCGCGGCCTTGATCGGCCTGAATTTCTATCCGCCCTCGCCGCGCGCGGTGGCGCCGGAGGAGGCGGCGCACTTGGCGAGCCGGGTGCCGCCGGGCGTGAGCCGGGTCGGCGTCTTCGTCGATCCCGACGACGACCAGCTCGCCGCCACCCTGGCCAAGGTGCCGCTCGATCTCCTGCAGCTTCACGGGCGCGAGACGCCGCGGCGGGTGGCGGAGATCGGCGCCCGCTTCGCCTGCCCGGTGATCAAGGTGATCAAGGTGGCGAAGCAGGAGGATCTCGCCGCGGCGGACGCCTATCTCGGCCTGGTCGAGCGGCTGATGTTCGACGCCAAGGCGCCCGAGAGCGCGAAGGCCGCGCTGCCCGGCGGCAACGCCGTGGCCTTCGACTGGCGGCTGCTGGCCGGCCGGCGCTGGGCCAAGCCCTGGCTGCTGGCCGGCGGCCTGACCGCGGAGAACCTGGCCGAGGCGGTGCGCACCACCGGCGCGCGCGGCGTCGACGTCTCCTCCGGCGTCGAGGACGCGCCCGGCCGCAAGAGCCCGGCCAAGATCGCCGCCTTCCTGGCCGCCGCCAAGGCGCTCTAAGTCGCGCGCCATTGCGGGCGCCCGCCAAATCCGGCAGAGTGCGCGGAACCTCCGGCTAAACAATCGATACCTGATGGAACCGCTCAACACCTATCGGTCCGGCCCGGACGAACGCGGGCATTTCGGCATGTTCGGGGGCCGCTTCGTCGCCGAGACCCTGATGCCGCTGATCCTCGCGGTGGAGCGCGCCTACGAGGCGGCAAAGCGCGACCCGTCGTTCCAGGCCGAGATCGACTACTACGCCAAGCACTACGTCGGCCGTCCCAGCCCGCTCTACTTCGCCGAGCGGCTGACCGGGCACTTCGGCGGCGCCAAGGTCTACTTCAAGCGCGACGAGCTGAACCACACCGGCGCCCACAAGATCAACAACTGCATGGGCCAGATCCTCCTGGCCCGGCGCATGGGCAAGACCCGGATCATCGCCGAGACCGGCGCCGGCCAGCACGGCGTGGCGACCGCCACGGTCGCCGCCCTGTTCGACCTGCCGTGCGTCGTCTACATGGGCGAGACTGATATCGAGCGCCAGGCGCCCAACGTGTTCCGCATGAAGCTGCTCGGCGCCGAGGTGGTGCCGGTCAAGAGCGGCTCGCGCACCCTGAAGGACGCCATGAACGAGGCCCTCAGGGATTGGGTGGCGAATGTCGAGAACACCTTCTACATCATCGGCACGGTGGCCGGCCCGCACCCCTATCCCGCCATGGTGCGCGACTTCCAGTCGGTGATCGGCACCGAAGTGCGCGAGCAGATGATGGCGCTCGAGGGCCGCCTGCCGGACACCCTGGTCGCCTGCATCGGCGGCGGCTCCAACGCCATGGGCCTGTTCCACCCCTTCCTGGACGAGGCGGAGGTGCGCATCGTCGGCGTCGAGGCGGCCGGCCACGGAATCGAGACCGGCGAGCACGCCGCCTCCCTCACCGGCGGCCGGCCCGGCGTGCTGCACGGCAACCGCACCTATCTGCTGCAGGACGACGACGGGCAGATCACCGAGGCCCATTCGATCTCCGCCGGCCTCGACTATCCGGGCATCGGCCCGGAGCACGCCTGGCTGCACGAGGCCGGCCGGGTCGAGTACGTCTCGGCCACCGACAAGGAAGCGCTCGAGGCGTTCCAGCTCTGCTCGCGCATGGAAGGCATCATCCCGGCCCTCGAGCCGGCCCACGCCCTCGCCCACGTCGCCAAGATCGCCCCGGACCTGCCGCGCGACCATCTTTTGGTGATGAACCTCTGCGGGCGCGGCGACAAGGACGTCTTCGCCGTCGCCGACGCCCTCGGGGTCGAGCTTTGAGCGCCATGACCGACCCCTCGGCCGCCGCCGCGGAGGTCCGCCGCGGACCGGATTCCGGGCGCATCGCCGCGCGCTTCGCGGCCCTCGCCGAGGCCGGGCGCGGCGGGCTGGTCACCTATCTCATGGCCGGCGATCCCGACCGCGAGACCTGGGCCGCCATTCTCGACGGCCTGCCGGCGGCGGGCGCCGACCTGATCGAGATCGGCCTGCCGTTCACCGACCCCATGGCCGACGGGCCGGCGATCCAGGCGGCCGGCCAGCGGGCCCTCAAGCACGGCATCAAGCTGAAGGAGATCCTGGCCTCGGTCGCGGCCTTCCGGGCCAAGGACGCGGCGACGCCGGTGGTGCTGATGGGCTACTACAACCCGATCTACGCCTTCGGCGTCGAGGCCTTCCTCGCCGAGGTCAAGCGCGCGGGCGTCGACGGCCTGATCATCGTCGACCTGCCCCCCGAGGAGGACGAGGAGCTTTGCCTGCCGGCGCTGGCCGCCGGCGTCAACTTCATCCGCCTGGCGACACCGACCACCGACCGGGAGCGCGCGCCGAAGGTGCTCGCCAACACCAGCGGATTTCTCTATTACGTGTCCATCACCGGCATCACCGGTACCCGCTCCGCGGCCGGCGCCGACGTGCGCAGCCACGTCGATTTCCTGCGCGGCCTCACCGATCTGCCGATCGCCGTGGGATTCGGCATCAAGACGCCGGAACAGGCCGCCGAGATCGCCGCCGCCGCCGACGCCGCGGTGGTCGGCTCGGCGCTGGTCGAGCGGGTGAAGGCAAATTTGGACGGCGACGGCCGGCCGACGGCGGGCCTGGTGGACGACGTGCTCGGCTTCGTCGGCGCGCTCGCCGACGGGGTGCGCGCGGCCCGCACGTAGCGGCGTCTCGGTCGGCCTGCGAGGCAAAGGATCGCGGAAGGCATGAACTGGATTTCCAACTTCGTTCGCCCGAAGATCCGCGCCCTGGTCCAAAAGACCGAGGTGCCGGAGAACCTGTGGCTAAAGTGCGACGCCTGCGGCGCGATGATCTTCCACCGCGAGCTGGAGGCGAGCCACCGGGTGTGCCCCCACTGCGGCCACCACATGCGCATCGGCCCGGGCGAGCGCCTGGCGCTGCTGTTCGACGGCGGCGAGTACCAGCGCATCGAACTGCCCGATGTGCCGGCCGATCCGCTCAAGTTCCGCGACAAGCGGCGCTATTCCGAGCGCCTCAAGGAGGCCCAGAGCAAGACCGGCGAGAAGGACGCGATCGTGGTGGCGCACGGCACCCTGGGCGGCAAGCCGCTGGTTGCCGCCGC
>JAWWCG010000281.1:0-5465 GCA_033720555.1 Kiloniellales bacterium
GGCGCCGGACCAGGCGGCCGTCCTGGTGATGGCCGAGGGGCGCTATTCCTTCAAGGGATCGGGATACGTGCGCGGCGGCGTGTTCGACCGCATCGAGATCACCCAGGGAACCGAGACCATCCGGTTCCGCGACAAGCAGCATGAGCGGATCGCCCGGCTCGCGGCGGACGGCGCGCCCGCCTTCAAGGAAATCTCGCTGTTCGTGGTGCCGCAGGGCGCGCAGTTCGCGCCGGCCGAGCCGTGGACGCTGCGCCTGCTGGTGCAGCGAGCGACGGGCGCCCTGACGAAGGCGTTCAAGAGCTTCGCGCTGGACTACCGCCTGCCCGACGCCTACGTCCGCGCCCAGCCGGCCGCGACCGCCGCCGCCGGATCCGATGCCGCCGCGACCGATGCCGCTCCCGGTACCGCGCCCGCGCCGTCGGTGCCCGCGGCGGCCCTTGCCGCAGAGATGGAGGGCCCGCCGCTGTGGCAGAGAATCTGGCGGAGCAAGATCGCGGCGATCGCCGTCCTGGTCGTTCTGCTGCTGATCCTCACGGCGATCTTCTTCTTCCAGGACATTCTGGTGAAGCGCGAGGCGCTGTTCGATCGCATCCGCCTGGTCTATCTCGTGGTGACGCTGGTCTGGCTCGGCTGGGTGGCGCAGGCCCAGCTTTCGGTCGTCAACGTGCTGGCGTTCACCAACGCGCTGAGGTCCGACTTCCAGTGGTCCTATTTCCTCAAGGATCCGCTGATCTTCATTCTTTGGTTCGCCGTCGCCGCCGCGCTGCTGTTCTGGGGCCGCGGGCCGTTCTGCGGCTGGCTGTGCCCGTTCGGCGCGTTGCAGGAGCTGGCGAACAGGGCCGCGCGCCTCTGCCGGATTCCGCAAGTCAAGGTGCCGTGGGGCGTGCACGAGCGGCTCTGGCCGATCAAGTACGTGATCTTCCTGCTGCTGTTCGGCGTCTCGCTCGGCTCGCTCGCGCTGGCCGAGCAGCTCTCCGAGATCGAGCCCTTCAAGACCGCGATCATCCTGAGGTTCATGCGCGAATGGTGGTTCGTCGCCTTCGCGCTCGCCCTGCTGGCCGCCGGGCTCTTCATCGAGCGCTTCTTCTGCCGCTACCTCTGCCCGCTGGGTGCCGCGCTGGCGATCCCGGGGCGGCTTCGCATGTTCGACTGGCTGAAGCGCTATCGCGAATGCGGCAACCCCTGCATGCGCTGCTATCAGGAATGTCCGGTCGGCGCGATCCATCCGGAGGGCCACATCAATCCCAACGAATGCATCTCCTGCCTGCATTGCCAGGTGCTCTACCACCACGACCGCAAATGCCCGGTCGTGATCCGGCGGCGGCTGAAGCGCGAGAAGCGCGCGGCGCTCGCCTCGCAATCCATGCGCCCGGCCATGCGCCCGGGCGCACGGGCCGGCGCCGAGCGCGGCGGTGCCGCCTCCGTCGCCGCCGACGCGCCCGCGATCCCCAATCGATCTGAACCCTAGGATGAATGGAGGAAACGATGACAGAGGACTTGCAAGGAAAGCCGCGGGTCAGTAGGCGCGGCCTGCTGACAGGCACCGCGAAGGTGGCGGGACTGGCGGGGTTCGCCGGCGCCTCGGGCGTGGCCGGCACCGCCTTGATCCAGCCGGCCGCCGTTCAGGCCGCCGAGCAGGCAAGCTACGTCGGCCCGGGCGAGCTGGACGAATACTACGTGTTCTTTTCCAGCGGCCAGACCGGCGAGCTCAGGATCGTCGGCCTGCCGTCGATGCGGGAGCTGATGCGGGTGCCGGTCTTCAACCGCTGCAGCGCGACCGGCTGGGGCCACACCAACGAAAGCCGCAAAATCCTCACCGAGGGCCTGCTGCCCGAGACCAAGGCGTTCCTCGAGAAGCGCGGCGGCGTCTATCTCAACGGCGACCTGCATCACCCGCACATGTCGTTCACCGAAGGCACCTACGACGGCCGCTATCTCTTCATGAACGACAAGGCGAACTCCCGCGTGGCGCGGGTGCGCTGCGACGTGATGAAATGCGACAAGATCACGGAGCTGCCAAACATGGAGGCGGCCCACGGGCTGCGCCTTCAGAAGTATCCGCGCACCGGCTACGTCTTCGTCAACGGCGAGGACCGCCTGCCGCTGCCCAACGACGGCTCGATCCTCGACGAGCCGGACAAGTATCACGGCATGTTCACGGCGCTCGACGGCGACACCATGGAGGTGGCGTGGCAGGTCATGGTCGACGGCAATCTGGACAACGTCGACGCCGACTATCAGGGCAAGTACTGCTTCTCGACCTGCTACAACTCGGAAGGCGGCGTGACCCTGGACGAGATGACGGCCGCCGAGCAGGACTGGGTCGTCATCTTCAACATCGCCCGGATCGAGGAGGCGGTCCAGACCGGCGACTTCCAGGAGATGAGCGGCGTGCCGGTGATCGACGGCCGCCACGGCTCGCCCTACACGCGTTACGTTCCGGTGCCCAACAGCCCGCATGGCATCAACACCGCGCCCGACGGCATCCACGTGGTTGCCAACGGCAAGTTGTCGCCGACCGTGACGATCTTCGACGTGCGCCGCTTCGACGACCTGTTCGACGACAAGATCGAGCCGCGCGGGGTCGTTGTGGGCGAGCCGGAGCTCGGCCTCGGGCCGCTGCACACCGCGTTCGACGGCAAAGGCAACGCCTTCACCACCCTGTTCCTGGACAGCCAGATCTGCAAGTGGTCGATCGAGAAGGCGATCCAACGGTTCAATGGCGAGGACGTCGACCCGATCATCCAAAAGCTCGACGTCCAATACCAGCCGGGCCACAATCACAGCTCCATGGGCCAGACCACCGAGGCCGACGGCAAATGGCTGCTGTCGCTCAACAAGTTCTCCAAGGACCGCTTCCTCAACGTCGGCCCGCTGAAGCCGGAATGCGACCAGTTGATCGACATCTCGGGCGACGAAATGGTCCTGGTGCACGACGGGCCGTCCTTCGCCGAGCCGCACGACGCGACGATCGTGCACAGCTCCAAGGTCAATCCGGTGCACGTCTGGGACCGGAACGACCCCCTGTTCGACGACGCCAAGGCGCAGGCCGAGGCCGACGGCGTCGATCTGGAGACCGCGGCCGACGTGATCCGGGATCCCAACGATTCGACCAAGGTCCGGGTCTACATGTACTCGATCGCGCCGACCTTCAGCCTCACCTCCTTCACGGTGAAGCAGGGCGACGAGGTCACGGTCTATGTCACCAACATGGACGACGTGGAGGACCTGACCCACGGCTTCACCATGGTCAACCACGGGGTGGCGATGGAGGTGGGGCCGCAGGCCACCGCCTCGATCACCTTCGTCGCCGATCGGCCCGGCGTCCATTGGTATTACTGTCAGTGGTTCTGCCACGCCCTGCACATGGAGATGAAGGGGCGGATGCTGGTCGAGCCCCGCGCGGCGTGAGGCGATGCGCCGGGTGACGCTCATGGTCTTGGCCGCCCTGGCGGCGTCGCTCCTGGCGGCGCCGCTCGGCGCGGCCGAGATCGCCATCGAGCCCGGAGACGACCTGAGCCAGGCGGTCATGGCCGCGGCGCCGGGCGACGAGCTGCTGTTGCGTGCCGGGGTCCATCGCGGGCCGCTGGTGATCGACAAGGCGCTCACGCTGCGCGGCGAAGCCGGCGCGGTGGTCGAGGGCCCCGGCCGCGGCAGCGTGATCACGCTGACCGCGCCCGACGTCCGCATCGCGCGGCTGACCATCCGCGGCTCCGGTACCGATCTCCCGGCCATGGATTCCGGCGTGCTGGCGACCAAGACGGCGCCGCGGGCCGTGATCGCCGGCAACAATCTCGAGCGCAATTTGTTCGGCGTCTACCTGCACGGCGCGGCCGACTCCCTGGTCGAGGGCAACCGCATCCGCGGCCGTCCGGACCTTCGCATGTCGGAGGCGGGCAACGGCGTCTCGATCTGGAACGCGCCGGGCGCGCGGGTGATCGCCAACGACATCCGGCAGGTGCGCGACGGGATCTTCGTCAACGTCAGCAAGCGAAACGTCTTTCAGGGCAACACCTTTGCCGAATCGCGCTTCGCCATCCACTATATGTACACTCACGACAGCAAGGTGATCGGCAATCGCTCCGAGGGCAACCACGCCGGCTGGGCGATCATGTTCTCCGAGCGCCTGGAGATCCGCGACAACGTCAGCATCGACGATCGCGATCACGGCTTGATGCTCAACTACGCGAACCGCTCCGAGATCACCGGCAACGTGGTGCGAGGGGGGCGCGAGAAGTGCCTCTTCATCTACAACGCCCACCGCAACGTGATCGACGGCAATTGGTTCGAGGGCTGCCCGATCGGCATCCACTTCACCGCCGGCTCGGAAGGCAACAAGGTGACCGGCAACGCCTTCGTCGGCAACCGCACCCAGGTGAAATACGTCGGCACGCGCCGCGTCGAATGGACCGACGGGGGCCGCGGCAACTATTGGAGCGACAACGCGGCCTTCGATCTCGACAACGACGGGCGCGCCGACCGCCCCTATCGCCCCAACGACGTGATCGACAACATCCTGTGGCGCTATCCCCAGGCCAAGGCGCTCTTGAACAGCCCGGCCTTCGACGTGCTCCGTCTGGCGCAGTCGCGGTTTCCGGCGCTCTACCCCGGCGGCGTGGTCGATAGCGCGCCCTTGATGGCGCCGCCGCGGGTGCCGGCGAGAGAGGGACTATGACGGCGATCGTCGCCATCGAGGCGGCGGCCAAGCGATACGGCCGCCTGAGCGCCCTGGAAGACGTCAGCCTGAGCCTGACGGCGGGCGAGGCCGTGGCGCTGATCGGCCACAACGGCGCGGGCAAGACCACGCTCATGAAGCTGGTCCTCGGCCTGATTCGGCCGAGCGCCGGCAGCGTGCGGGTGCTGGGCGAGGACCCGGCGGGGCGGAACGGCGCCCACGCGCGCCGGCGGCTCGGCTTCCTGCCCGAGAGCGTCGCCTTTCACGGCGCCATGACCGGCGCCGAGCTGCTCGACTTCTACGCCCGGCTCAAGGGCGCGCCGCGCGAGGCGAACGCCGGCTTGCTCGAGCGCGTCGGCCTGGGCGCGGCCGCCGGCCGGCGGGTCGCCACCTATTCGAAGGGCATGTGCCAGCGCCTGGGCCTCGCCCAAGCGCTCATCGGCGAGCCGAGGCTTCTGCTGCTCGACGAGCCGAACTCCGGGCTCGATCCCGAATCGCGGACCCAGGTGTTCGCCGCGATCGAGTCCCTGCGGCGCCAGGGGGCGACAATCCTGCTCTCCACCCACGCCTTGGCCGAGGTCGAGCGGCGGGTCGACCGCGTTGCGATTCTTCACCACGGCCGGCTGCTCGCCCTGGGCTCGCTGGAGGACCTGCGGCGCGAGCTGGCGCTCGCCCTGACGGTCAGGCTCAGGGTGAAGACCTGCACCACCGAGAAGGTGGTGGCGATGACCAACGACTACGCCGAGGTCGTCGAGCGGGACCGGAACAGCCTATGCCTCGCCGTCGCGCC